>DATDWU010000028.1:0-4101 GCA_035289525.1 Patescibacteria group bacterium
AACATTGACTACGAAAGAATCTGTATAAGAACCGCAATTTCCTCCCCTTGAACATGAAAAGTTGTATATATGATCCGCCGTGAGACTGGTTCTTTGTCCACTAACATTATCAGGTACACCTGTTCCGTCCAAAGTGCAACCTTCTACATTACTTGCCGACCAGTGAAGTTCAAAAGTTTCACCCGAGGCAACTGTAATTGGTCCGCCACTTGGCGGATCTCCAATTTTATTTCCAGAAATATCAGCCCAACCACCACCCGGACATCTGCAGACACATGTCGGATCTGCTCCGCTTCTTCTCTGACAAGTTCTGATGTTATTGCAACCCCTTGTATTACACCCCGGTGCTGACGTACCAGTACAAGTATCTCTTCCGCTATCATCATCAGTCCCACAACATCCACCCTGAGTAAAGATAAATTTGGATGGACACTCTGGATATAAATCAAAGCCCTCACAAACACCCCAATCCCACCTTTCATATGAACAGTTTATTCTGTCGCGGCATTCGATAAGTTTTTGATCCGTCCACCTTTGAACGCAAAAGGAACCAAAACTACTTGGTTCACATCCCTCTGCCCAATCAAGCCGTCTTTCTTCAAAACAAATACCATTGTCACCACACTGAGCATGTGTAACATTTGTAATAAATAAAAAAAAACCGACAAATGACACAGTCAACGACAATTTAAATAATTTTATCTTATTCATTATCCAGTAGATCTTTATAAACGACGACTGCAGGGATTGTAAGTTCGCTGTCGGGAATGTGCAATTCTCGAAAATCCCTCAACAACCCTTCCTGGGGTTCAACCTCACTTGCAAGTTTACACAAACTACCCGACTTAAAACAAAATTCGGGATCTTTTACTCTGGTCGCCTCAGACAGATATTCTATTCCAAATTGCTCGTCTTTTTTCAAATACTGCCCAAGCTCTTCTATTGAAACATAACCAAGTTTACCTGACTCTCTGTCTTTAAGATAAACCTGACTTATGATCTTTCCATCTTCAGTATTTCCTCCAAGATATATATTAATCTCATGAGTGACATTTTCAAATGGATACGTTGCTTTGATAAACGTATCATTACCCTTCTTATAAATCTCCTTAAAAACTGGCTGTACATAATCTAAACGCCACTCTTTACCTTCTCCTATAGTCACATAGTTATTTATAAATACGGGGTAAGCCAACTGAGATCCAGACCTAGTCTGGTCACTTAATTGCAATCGAGTAACGCGGAAATAATATAATCCGATAATAATAAAGGTGGAAAAAACAATAAAAAAAATAATATATATAATTTTTTTGTAATTCATGAATTAATATTAGTATAAAAAAACCTACTTGGTCAATGCTACACCTTTACAAATGAAGTTTTTAATTAAGTAATAAAAATCTATTGGATTGCAATTAGATCTGCAGCTAAAATAAAATTGTCAGGCCATAAATTATTTTCATTTGAAGGGTCAAGGATTTGATCCTGATTCTGGGTATCGGCTAGATCACTAAGCCAATAACAATTTCTGGATTCTTCACATAAATTAGAAAAGGCTGGATAAATTTTAAAATAGTGTCGAATTTCTAGTTGATCTCCCGGTTCTAATGCGTTTAAAAAAGCCTCCCGAGTAATCCACTGCTTACCCGGTCTGTAGGTTGAACCCAAATAAAAAATGGGTTGATCATGCTCAACAACAATTCCTCTTGAAGTAACCTCGGTTTTAGGAATCTCACTATCAATAAGCGTTGCGAGGTAAAACTCTCTTGTTATATCTGGATTTCTCAGATCTGGACTTACAACCTTAATAACCTCAAAACTCACTTCACCTAATCTGTTAAGGTCCTTTGTAAGAATCCCATACTCCCCTGTATATACAGGATAAGCGTGTCCTGTAATTAAAGTATCGGTGTCATACCCATATTCTGGACCGGTCCAGAATTCTCTTTCACGGGCACCTGCAATCAATTTTGCATAATATTCAACAAAATCACCTTTCCACTCGTCATTACTAAAGATAAATCGTCTTCCTTCCTCATCATATACATAAATCAATTTGCTTTCTTCATCATAAACTAAATCTTCAACCGGAATCTGCCAATTCATCAAACCCACTCTGCCAATATCAATAACCGGACTTTCTTCTTTAGGATTTAAAATTGTTCCCATTGGTTCCTCTACACCATCCCTAACTTGATATAATATTCCATCCTTATATACCAAATTCGCTCCTGCTTCACCCAAATTTCTAATATTACTTTCTAACATTGTTAGAACCTCTGTCGGAGTGGGAGTTGGCTCGAGGGTTAAAGTTGGATCAGGCCCAGCCGCTTGGGCGCTTTGGGCAAGAAGCCCCATTAAAGCATCGATAAAAGAGGGAGATACTGGGGTAGGTTGGGGTGAGGGGGTGGGACTTACACCAAGGTCAAATTCCTGTGCATCCAAGCTTTGCTCGATACCTGAAAAGGGGTCTATATATTTAAGTATCTTGATTTCCCCGTTTTCATTTTTCTCGACCTTAAGAATAAAGATGTCAAAGTATGAAACCCATGAATCTTCTAATTTAGTATTCCCCACATCATCTGTTATTTCTACCTGAAATTCATCTGCCAAACCTATCGCCACTTCCCCGTTTTCACCTTCGGCAATTACCATCGGAATAAGTTTACTTTCATTGCCTTTTCCCGGAGGGACATATCTGCCGTCTTGAATGTCTACCAAAAAGTACGATTTGCCGTTTCCGTTAGCGTAGCCGCGGGCTTCTGATTCTTGGCTTTGAAGTTCGGTTAATTTTATGCCTTTAGGATTAACCATCATCCCCAAATTAAATTGAGCCCTGTTAAAGCTTTCGGCTATTCCCAGCTCCTCTGGGTTTACTCCTAACTCAACAGTAAAAGACTCATTTACGACCGAACCGCCAAAATTATCCTCAATCGGCAAAATCTCATCAATCCCTTGAGTTACCGGGTTCACCTCTTGGGATTGGATTTCTTGAACAATGGCGGGTGGCGGGGACGCAGAACTTCCATCGCAGGCCGAAAGTACTAGAGATGCAACCACAAGGATTGGTGCTAACTTTCTAGCTGATTTTCGACCTTTCTCTGTCGACATAGCCGAAGCCAACAGTGCAGTAGAAACTACAACTCCAAATGCTGCTAGAACATTTTCATCCACGTCTCCTTTCTCAGAAACACCGGCAAGAATTCTTTCTACCTCGTCCTCCAAATTAGTGATATCATTGCGATTTACAACTTTAACTAAATCTTTTATAGTTGATCTGGCCACTTCGCCCAATTCAAGTTCAGCAATTTGTTCTCTGAATAACCCCAGGCCCAATTCATCAAATGCTTTGCTTTTAATATCGGCTAGTCTTTTTAGGTCTCCTTTGTTTCGATTGCCAATTTCTCTGGTAAATGTCCCCAAACCTTCATCTGTTTTCAAAAATGAGTAAAGTTCTTCTGTGGCGTTTCGTCTCACAGGCTCAACCTCCGAAGCGGCCAATCCAGAAGTTCTGTCACCAAAAGATTCTGCATCCCCCCTAAGGGTTTCAATCAGGCTACTGAAACTAGATAATTGATCCCCAAAAGTATTGGCCATCTCGGGAGCAAACACAGGAGCTTCTGAGCTGTAACCTGATACTTGAAAAGCAGCATTCCCCTTACGCCTACCAGGCTGACGGGCTGGTTTTGACTCTCTGGGCCCTTTCAAACTCGCACCCGGGCCTCGACTACCTTCCCTACGCTCCCCAAAAGGTTTCGGGACTCCTTGTGGGAAAAATTCCCCTGGGGTGGGTATAGGATTAGAAAGAGCTCGAACTAAATTGGGTGCTTTGGCTATAAGTGGTGCTGGATTTTCTACTATCGGCATGTTTTTATATAAAAGCTTTAATCAGTAAACAATCGGTGCAATCCGCGATTGAACCCTCTGCAACTTAGCTCTCGGCTTTACGCCCTTCGGGCCAATTCTGTTCGAATACGCCTCGAGATGCGTCAGCTTAAGGGTCGTTTTGCTCTTTTTAAAATATTTATAGCTGTAAAACGAAAAACCCTCCGATTTGGAGGGTGTTAACTTTCAGGGTCTTATTAAACCCATTAAAAAAAG
>DATDWU010000029.1:0-22555 GCA_035289525.1 Patescibacteria group bacterium
AAAAGTAAAGTAAGCCAGGATAAAAATAAAGAGACCCATGGAGACGGCAGCATAACCCATTAATTTATTTTAGCTTAACGGGGAAAAATCTCAAACTGCCTTAACCGACTTGACAAAGAAATTCAATTATGGGCAAAATGAACTAATGTCCGGATCTAAACTGATTGCTTTAGGATCATCCTCGTTGGCCTACCTACTGGTTACGGCCTCGGTCTATGCCCAGGAATCGGGTCTAAAAGCGCCCGGCGGATCCTTAGCCGTTGACACTAAGATTGAAACTATTCCCCAGGTAGTTGTTAATTACATGTTTTTGATTGCCGCTTTTCTGGCAGTGGCTTATTTAATGTTCGGAGGTATAAAGTGGATTACCTCAAGAGGAGATAAGATAGCGGTGGAGGCGGCCCGCAAGCATATTGTGGCTGCAGTCATCGGCCTGGTTATTGTGGCAGGATCGTTCTTTGCCCTAAACGTCGTCTTTACTCTGCTCGGCGCTGACAATCCGCTCAGTAAAGGTTTCAAATTTCAGACTGTTAATGAAGTCAACGAAAGTTTGGGCAACTAAATCCGCCCTGATTCTAAGTTCCTACCACTTGCAAATGAATTTGCTGCGAGATAAACCCTACGCAAGCTCTTGCTTCGCAATGAGCAACGACTGGTATAAATTCCTTTTTAGGTATGCTAATCTAGACTTATGCCCAATTCATTGGTTATGAGTTATGTGTTCAGAGTTCGTAGACCAAAAAAAATTTTCAATTTTTTAGCTTTTCTTGTCACTTGTCACTTGTCACTTGTCACTTTTTCCACTCCTGTTCATGCCGAGGGATTAACGCGCGAAGAATGTTTCCAGGACAGTATCGCCAAGCTCGGTTGCCTGCCTTATTATTTAAGTAATATCATCAACGGCTTTTTTGCTTTGTCGGGGATTGCGGCAATTCTTTTGATTATGATATCCGGCATCAGGCTTTTAATGTCGGCCGGGGATCCGGTAGGGGTGGCTAAGGCCAGAAAATCGCTTTACTATTCGATTTTGGGTTTTGTCATAGTTCTGGCTTCTTTTTTAATTTTGAAAGTGATTTCATATATTACCGGAGCCGAGTGTATTAATGCTTTAGGGTTTAATACCTGTAGCTAAGAATAGTTATTCGTTATCAGTTCATCGTTAGTTAGTAAAAACGAAGAACGAACTAACAAATAACCAACTAACTAAATTATGGATTGTATAAACGGTGTTTTAAAAACTGATTTAGGGGATATATCCTGCAGTCCGACAGGGTTTGCCTCAAGCCTGTACGGAATAGGCCTGAGTTTTATCGGGGTAGTGGCTTTGCTTTTTATCGTTTACGGCGGGTTTCTGATTCTGACTTCCCAGGGAAGCCAGGACCAGTTGAGGCGGGGTAAATCGTATATCACTTATTCGATTGTCGGAGTGGTTCTGGCTATTGCCGGCTATGCTTTATATCAAATACTGGCAATTGATGTGATAAAGATACCGGGATTTTCTAGATAATTTAAAATTGAAAATTTAGAATGTAAAATTGTTGTGTTTTACTCCGTAAAATATTTTGCGAAGCAAAAATACCTCCATTTTACTTTTTAAATTTTACATTTTACATTTGTTAATCTGCCCATGAAAAAATTAATTTTAGTTTTAGTATTATCAATATTTTTGTCTCAGGCTTTGGTGGTTCAAGTTTTGGCTGCGGATCCTTTAGCCTCAGGCTCAGCAGCGCTTACAGCTACTGCAGCAGCTATTCCCTTAGACAGGCCGGACTCACAGGCGATCAATCCGGCGGGTGGTTGGCAACCGGATGATGAAGTGACTTTTACCGGTAAACTGGCGGCCAGAAGCGAAGATGTATTGGATTGGTTACTCGAAAATTACCACTGGTCAAATATTTCTGATGAGAATAACCCCTTCAGCGAAATTTGGGTGATTATCAGAAATACTGTTTTTGCCATTCTCGGACTGTTTATTCTAATCGGCGCTTTTCTAATGATTATTACCCGGGGCAGGAGTTTGACGGTGAAGCGTTTAATAATCCGTTTTGTCATGGTTTTGGTTTTAGTGATTTTTTCTTTTTCCATTGTCAGGACGATTTACGGCCTAACTGATATTATCCAAGGATTTTTTCTAAACATCCCTAATATTGACGCCCAAGGCAACCTAATCCCCGGCGAAGACCCGACAAGACTTATTTCAACACAAGACCTTTTAAATGTAGCTTTTCCCTATGACAAGTTCTATGGATTTAGAAGACAAGGACCTGACTATAATGAATCAGCTATTACCTCGCTTCTTTTAATCAAAGCAACTGCTGCGACATACTACACAATGTTTGTCATCTTAATTATTAGGAAAGTTATCCTATGGTTTTTTATCTTGGTTTCACCGGTTTTTCCTTTGTTGTTATTTTTCAAGCCGGTCCGCAACACAGCCAAAATCTGGATAGGCGAGTTTTTTAGATGGGTTTTATATGCGCCGCTTTTTGCGATTTTTTTAAGGGGATTGGTTGAAATATGGAAGTTTGGGGTGAGCAAAAGCTTGGGGACTAATGCAACCGGGGTTCCTCTTGATTTTAATACTCAGTTGGCTGGTACCCAAGCAGTAACTCCTGATGGAGGATTAATTTATCCTACAGCTATAAATATTTTATTGGGAGGTCCCGGCCAGGTGGTTTTGGGAAACAATAACGTCAACTTTAGGGATACCTTTGTTCTATACCTGGTGGCGCTTTTAATGCTTTGGATGGTAATAATTTTGCCGTGGATACTTTTGCGTATTTTTCTGGATTACTTTAACGGCACTTCTTTTGGTGACAGCAACCTGGTTAAGTTTTTGGCCAGAAACGGTCTGCCGCCGCCCGGTCGTTACCGTCCGGAATCCCTTTATCCGCCTCCGGGCAGCCCGACTCCGCCGATGACTCCGCCTCCGGGAGTAACCGGACAGGCTCGCAGCTTGCCGTTATCCAAATTCAGGCATGCTCCGGTTGCCGAAATCCAACAGGCAATACAGGAGGAGTCAGCCCGCGCCCAACAGGCTGCAGCCGAAAGTGGCCGGGTCAGCTCGATGAATATTGAAAATGCCAATATACAGGCCGGACAGCTTTTGGCTTCCAACCTGATTAATATTTCTGATGTTCAGTCACAGCAGATTGTTGAGGCGCTGTCGCAGGCCGGTTTGTCCATTCCGACAATGCGCGATATTGCCCGGATAGAAGCTTCGTCTATGCAAAAATCCGGCCCGGCCAGGGAAGAATATAACCGGCTGTCGGAAGTTTTGGCCCGGGTGGGAGGAACCAGCCAGCTGGTTTCCCCGGCCGAAAAAGAAAAGTTCTCGGCAATTAAGGTGCGTTTGATCCAGCAATCCAACCAGGGTAATGCCATGGCCAAATCGGTAGTCAGCGCCGCCAATCCGGTAGTAACCGGTTCGGCTCTGCCTTCGCAAAACCAGGTCCAGCAGGTTAACCTAGAGGACTATGAGGAGGTTAAACAGACCTGGCAGGAAAATTACCGGAAGCTGGATCCTCCAACCGGTCCCGACGGAAAACCGATGAGCAGGACCGATTGGCTGAAAGAAGAACTTAAGCAGATTCCGACCGTTATCGATCTTCTGACCTCGGGCGATCCGAAACGGCAGGAAGAAGGCAAGAAAATGGTTTCGACGATTCTGCCATTCCTGCTTTTGGGCGGATTCTCCAATGCCGAAATCGTTGCTTACTTAAAGGCCAAACTTGAGGCAGCCAAAGCCGTAATTAAAGAAGTCCTCCAGGTTGAGGAGAAAAAGGAGGAAGAAGAGACTAAAGTCGAAGTCGACCGGACCCAGCATGCCCAGAAAACGATGGCGGCAGAGGCGGAAATACCTGTTGAGGAAGTAAGGCCGGCAGAACCGGCACCGGAAAATGTTACGACCGGCCAACAACCTCCACCGCCGGTTACAGAACCTGAAGACAAGCCCGGGGCCTAGTTCTAAGTGGTAAAATATGGCATAAGGTTTTAGGTTATAGGTGGTAG
Organism: Patescibacteria group bacterium; assembly: GCA_035289525.1. Lineage (GTDB taxonomy): Bacteria > Patescibacteriota > Microgenomatia > Daviesbacterales > UBA10151 > JACPKO01. Next base: position 4,012 of record DATDWU010000029.1, read on the forward strand.
GTTTTAGTTAAACTTCGAGACTATGTCTATGAAAAGATTTCCTTTTTTTGTTTTTATAGTTCTGGGCTTTTTTTTACTTACAGTCTTCCTATTCCCTAAAACCTATAACCTAAAACCTGTTCTAGCTGACGATGATGAAATTCTGGCGCTTCAGAAAGAAATAGATAAATTAAACCAGGCCCGGCAGATGTCTTTATCGGCCACCAAGCCGCTTGAGGGCCAGCTGGAAAATTTACAAAAACAGCTGATCCAAATCCAGTACAATATCGAACTTCTGTCTCAAAAAATTGTTAAAAAAGAGAAAGATCTTGATGCCAGAACCCAAAAAATCGCCGAGCAGCAGGCTCTGCTTGAAGTCCGGGTCAGAAGCTATTACATCAGGTCGTTCTTAAACTCGCCTCTGGCGATAATTTTTTCACAGGGTGATGCCGGCGGGATCATGAGGGAGCTTTCTTACCGGATGGCCACTGCCCGCGAGGATCAGAAAGTGATTACTTCCATAACCGAAGAAATTACCGACCTATTAGTTCAAAAAGAGAAACTGGAAAAAGATAAAGTGAGCTTGGCAGGACTTCAGGTTGAGGTTGATAAAAATGCCGGCTTTTTAGGAGGGGAAATTAAGAAAGCCAAAGATTTTCAGGCCGATTTATCTAAAAAAATCGCCGAACTGACAGCTAAACAGCAGGCAATTTTGGCTGCCAAATCCGGAAATTTTGTCACCTCGGTGGGAGATGTTCCCTTAGCCGACGATGCTAATGCCCGGCCGACCTATGACCCCGGATTCCGGCCGGCTTTTGCGGCCTTTTCCTTTGGAGCTTATACCCACCGGAACGGCATGAGCCAATACGGTGCAAAGGGGAGGGCTGAGTCCGGCCAAAACGCCGAGCAGATTTTGGCGGCCTATTACCCGGGCTCGTCTTTAAATAAGAGTTATTCGGTTCCTTCGACGATCAATGTTGACGGATACGGAAGCCGGGCGTTTGAAGATGAATATATGAAACGGATTTATGAAATGCCGAATTCGTTTCCCAAAGAAGCCTTAAAGGCCCAGGCAGTTGCCGCCCGGACTTACGCCATCCGCCGGGGAGGATCGATTTGCGCCACCGAATCCTGTCAGGTCTACAAAGATTCAAATAAAGGCGGAGCTTGGGAGGAAGCAGTTAGAGAAACAAAAGGTTGGGTCTTGGAGGGCGGGCCCGGAGCCCAATATTCTTCCACCACCGGCGGTTACGGGAATAATTCCGGCTGGGACACCAAATGCGGAGGCAGGCAATGCTGGACACCGGAAGCATACGAAAAAATCGCCGGATCACCCTGGTTCTATAAGGGCTGGTACCGGGACCGGAACGGCGCCAGCTGCGGGAAATCGCATCCCTGGTTAAACGAAGAGCAAATGTCGGATATTTTAAATGCCTATATCGTTTACAAATCAGGCGATCAGGCTGACAGGGTGTCGCCGGTTGATACTTCCTGCTGGCCGGGCAACCCGTTCACATACTCGGAAATGAAAGATAAAGCCAATAACCATGGCGGCGCCGTAACTACAGTCGGGTCGGTAAGCGTAACCTACAGCAATGACGGCTCAACGGCTAATGTATCCTTTGCCACCAACCGAGGTTCAGTCAGCATTTCCGGCTCGGATTTTAAAACCATTTTCAATCTGCGGGCGCCGGGATATGTCTCAATCAAGTCCCCGCTGTATAATATTGAAACTAAGTAGCTGATGGCGAATGGTTAGCTGCGCTTTATGGCAAATAGTCGGTATAGTTTGCTATACGCTATACGCTACCTTGTGATATTATGCTTCCAGGATGAAATTCAGTTTCTTTCCCGCTTTTCTTCAATCCCCCAGAAAAATTAAATTCGATAAGCAGGAAGAGAATGAGGTTATTGAGCTTTTTTTGCGCCAACACTCAATTGTGAATGTCGGTTGGGTGGTGACGTCTCTTCTTTTGATGATTCTTCCGCCGCTATTATTACAGCTGGATTCAATATTTATCTGGGGTTTTGTATCCAGTGTGCCTCTGGATATATTGCTGGGGGGCTTAATTATTTACTATTTATTGATAATTGCTTATGCATTTGAGCAATTCTTAAGCTGGTATTTTAATGTTTATATTGTGACCAATTTACATATTGTCGATATCAATTTTCACTCGCTTTTATCAAAAGAAGTCGTTGAGATTTCTCTAAATGACATTGAGGTTATTGCACACAACGTTGCCGGAGTTTTCGGATCGCTTTTTCATTATGGCAATGTCGAGATAGAAACCGCAGCCGAGACTAAAAGGATTTTGTTTGAAAAAGTCCCGCGGCCGGATATTGTTACGGATAAAGTTCAGGATTTGCAAAGGGCAAAAAGAGCTATGGGAGGGGGGCATTAATGGAAGCTGTACCGGCTGCCTCAACTAACCCGTTTTTTTTGAACATAATCTCCGGTGCGTTTGAAATAGGCTTCTTGGCTTTTGGGGTAGTTTATTTTATTTTTACACTAATAGTTTTAAGACAGGTTAATCTGATGACTTCAACAATCAAAACCGAAGGCGCGGGGGTGCTTAAGGCTCTGGCTATTTTATATTGTGGTCTATCGCTGGGGGTTATTGTATTAATCATCGGATTGTTCTAAAACATCGGTATGCTAAAGTTCGCCAAATTTATTGGCGCGAACACTGATTTTGCAACCGCCCAGGCTTATCTTTATCCGCGTATATTACCGGAAGATTCAAGTAGCTTTATTTTCGGTCTGGTGGTCTCCGGTGAGGGAGAGGATATTTTTGTTAAAGTCCGCCAGAAGGCTTTGGGTCTGGAGGCTGATTTTAATGAGCCTTTTGAGCGGATTACCGATAAACTCCATGAGTTGTTCGAAAAACTCAAAATTGAATTTGAAGAAGTTGAAAATTTAAAAATTACCCTGTTTGCCGCCCGGGGCAATTTATTCTATGTACTCCAGTTGGGGGATAATCTGGTTGAGATCTGGCGGGGGGAAGGCAGGGCTCCTATCCTGCAGGATAATTTTACCCGCGAAAAAATCGTTTCGGGGATTTTAAGAGGCAGCGACAGGGTGCTGGTCCTCTCAGCTAAGTCAGACGGGGCTTGGGGGGATGATGTTGTCAGTCAGATTTTTCTGATGAACGAGGAAAGCATTCCCGATGCCGAAGTTATTTTTGCCCAGGACGAGTTGAAAGTCCAGCAGCAGGAAGACCTAGCGGGTGTCAAAAACATCCGGCCGGTGGCTTTTATCAGGATTGAGAATGAGGAAGAGGGGGTTAAAAAGGAGATTCAGCCGGAAGCAGTCAATAGGCCTAAAACCGATTATAAAATTAAAATCCGTTTAAGCCAGGCGTTTTTAAATCTGCGCAGAATAACCAGGCAGGGCTTCGGATTGATCAGGCAAACCAACCGAAAGGTCTTAATAGCCGCGCTGACTTTGATTTTTTTAATCCTGGCTGTCGGAGGAGGGTATATTTATTACCGGTCAAAAGTCTCGGCCAAAAACATCCGGCGGGAAAACCTGATTTCTTTAACCGAAGCCGACTTAACTCGGGCCCGGGTTTTGGCAGGTACTGATCAAAAAGCCGCTGTCTCGGAACTAAATAAAGCCCAGGAGAGGTTAAAAGAACTGGCCGGTATCGATCCGGAAAACCCCCGGACGCTGGAGATTAATAAAAAGACCGAGGAGGTAACTTCTGAGGTTCTGAAAATTTATAAAAACTTTGATTTGGAGCTCTTCTTAAGCCTGGATTTAATCAAGCCTAATTTTCAGACCAAACGGATGTCTTTCTCGGTTGATAAGCTGTTATTTTTAAGCTCGGATAAATCCCTGGTGGCCATTGACCTAAAACTCAAAACCCCCCAGATTTTGGCTGGTCTGCAGCAGCTGGGGGATGCTAAACTAGCCTCTCTTAACGGCAGTGATGTTTTTGTCTATTCGCCTGATAAAGGGTTGACCCATATCGATACCGATACGGAAAAGTTGTCGGTTGTCTCCAAACCTGATGAAGGATGGGGAAGTATCCAGGATATTTTCGGTTTCTCGGGGAATGTTTATGTTTTGGACTCGGGCAAGAACATGATTTGGAAATATGCTCCATCGTTAACCGGCTTTACCCAGAAACAGGAATATTTAAGAAGCAAGGCCGATTTGTCTTCCGGCAAAAAGCTCTCAATCGACTATTCGGTATGGGTACTGACTTCGCAACCGGATATCTTAAAATTCACCGCCGGCAACAGTGACTTTTATGCTGTCTCCGGCCTTGATGCACCGCTTTCACAAATTGATTCGGTCTTCGTAACCGAGGACCTGGACTCGGTTTTTATACTGGATAAAATAAATAACCGAATACTGGTGACTAAAAAAAACGGTGAATATTTAGCCCAATACGCCAAACCTGAACTCGGTAAAGCCGATGACTTTTTTGTGGATGAGGAAGGGAAGTTAATTTATTTATTGATTGAGAATAAAATCTATAAGACTGGGCTGAAATAGCGGTCAGCTTTCAGTCGTCAGCAAGATTCTTAAAAATGGCACCCAGATCAGCCTATGAGGTTATGGCGGCTTTAGAAATTGCTTCCAACCTGAAATTGGCAAAAAAAGATATAATTGAGGCAAGACTGCATGATGCGGACGAATTAAGCGCGATGATTACAGGTTTCATTAAAAAACTGACGTCTGAACTCAACACGCCCCTCCTTGAGGCGAGAGCTGAAAGCTATGAAAATTACGAACAAAAAGGCTCGTTTTAATTATCAGATCACAGACTCCTTTGAAGCGGGGATTGTTTTGTCCGGCCATGAGGTGAAATCTTTGAGAAGCGGCCATGGTGATTTATCCGAATCGTTTGCCAAAATTCAAAATGGCGAGGTTTATTTAAAAAACGCTTTTATTCCGGCCTACCAAAACGCCTCGATCAGGGATTACGATCCCAAACGCGAGCGCAAACTTCTATTGCACCGGGATCAAATCAGAAAACTGGCCGGCAGTACAGACCATCTAATCCCGCTTTCAATTTATGAAAAACGGAATATGTTTAAGGTTGACTTGGGAATTGGAACATCCAAAAAACAATTCGACAAAAGAAAGACGATAAAGGCCCGGGACGAGGCCAGGCGGATAGAGCAGGAGCTCCGCGGCGAAAAAGGCAATGAGTCAAAGAGGGAATAACAGAAAAATCCCAGCACATGGCTGAGATTTCTTTGGTGGAGACGCCGAGGATTGACCTCGGGTCTGAAATAGTTTTTCTAAAAACGCCTACAAGCTTAGCTGATATATTTTTGGTATTAAGTTGTAACCTACCAGCAGGAAAACTTAATACTGATTGAATTATCTTTAAAACTTTAAGGATCAACCAACACCTTAAGTTTTGCATTCTGACTGTGTATATACCTTAGGTTCCCATCAGAAAGAGGAAAACCCTAAAGCAGCCTTAAGCTACGAGAGCTAATTGAGGTTGGCGTACTGAGAAAAGATCATTAAGACCTTCTCTGGTACCTTCAAACTCTTTTGCCATTTTTTCGGCAAAGGCAACGACATATGATTTGCCGTTTAGATTTTGAAACAATATATTACGCTTAATGTTTCCTTAGCGGCTTGCAGTTTTTAAAGTGCTACTCCGTCGAATCAATACGTCCCCAGATCACGTATATTATCACATTTGAGGCTGGAATGCAAAAAAAGTTATTCGTTATTCGTTAGTTCGTTCATAGAAAAAGAGAGAATTGTGTTATACGATGAACTATGAACGCATAACCATGAACATTCTGGATCTGCTCTTTCCAAAAACTTGCGTTGGCTGTAAGAAGTTTGGTTCGTATTTCTGCGAGGATTGTATAAGAGAAATAAAGCAGACTGAATTAGTTTGTCCTTTTTGTGAAAGGGCTTCTTTAGGTGGAGTGGTGCATGCGGTTTGCAAAAGGAAATTTGGGCTGGATGGCTTGTGGAGCCTCGGGGTTTACGGAGGAAGTTTGCGCATCGCAATCCAAAAACTGAAATATAAGTGGGTGAGTGAGGTTGCAAAAGAACTAATCGATATAACTGTCGAGTATTGGGCTAAAAATTCACCGGTTCTTCTGGATAAAATCAAAAAAGATCAAGGTAAATCCTGGATTGTAACTTCAGTTCCGCTTCATCCGACGCGCCAAAACTGGCGGGGGTTTAACCAATCAGAGCTTTTGGGTAAACTATTTGCTTTAAAACTGGGTTTAAAATACGAAACTTTACTTAAGCGTATAAGGAATACTACGCCCCAGATGAAATTGCTCTCGCACCAGCGTAAGCAAAACATAAAAAACGCTTTTTCTCTTGCCTACAACCTATCACCTAAAACCTACAACCTTTTATTAATTGATGATGTCTGGACTACAGGTTCAACTCTAAAAGAATGTTGTTATATCCTGAAACGAGGCGGGGCAAAACAGGTCTGGGCATTAACAATTGCCAGGTAATTATCTCCAGTCAATAGGCTCAATATTGCGGGCTTTCAGATATTCGTTAGCTTTGCTGAAGTGATGATTGCCGAAGAATAGGTTTGCAGAGTAGGGGGAGGGATGGCCGGAAGTGAGTACCAAATTTTTATCCCGGTTAATAATTTCTCCTTTAACCTGAGCATATTTTCCCCACAGCAGGTAAACAATATTTTCTCTTTTGTCACTTAAAGCTTTAATTGCAGCGGTTGTGAAAGTTTCCCAGCCTTTTTCTTTGTGTGAGGCCGGGTTGCCGGCTGCGACTGTTAAAACGGCGTTTAACATTAAAACGCCCTGGTTAGCCCATCTGGATAAGTCGCCTGATTGAATTGGATTAATCCCCAGATCATTGTGGATCTCTTTGAAAATATTTTGCAGGGAAGGGGGTAATGAAATTCCTTCATTAACTGCAAAAGATAATCCGTTAGCTTGGTTGGGCCCGTGATAAGGATCCTGGCCGATAATGACTACCTTAACTCTATCAAAAGGACAAAGGTCAAAAGCCCGGAAAATATTGGAAGCTGGAGGGTAAACTTTAGTTTTGGAATATTGAGTGCGGACAAAATCAGTTAATTCTTCCCAATAGGGTTTTTGAAATTCACTCCCTAAAGCTTCCTTCCAGTCTTTTTGGAGTTTGATGTCTTTCATAAACTTAAGCCATTTTCTTTGCCCATAAAGAGAGCCAAGGGGGAGCGACTGTAATATAGTGTGCCCAGGTTCCAGGATCCGCTTCAAAATCACTTCCGGTATATTCCTCAAACTTTAAAATATTGAATTTTCTTTTAATGAGAGAATTTATGATTGTTGAGAGGGTGTGTTTAAACTCCTGGGGCGCTTTGGCTTTAATTTTATTGCCCTTTGTGTCTTCAAAATTCCAAGTCTGGTCCTGAATTCTGATTGGTTCTCCGTCCCGGTAGGGTTGGCTGACGGGGTAGCCCTTACTGTTCCATAAGTCTTCCTTTTTCCATTGATTTCCCCAACAGGAATCCTTCCAGGAACCATGTACAAAAGGATTATGAAACATCAGATGATAGATACCGCCAGTTTTAAGGACTCTGGAAATCTCGTTGAAAACTGTTTGAACTTCCGGAATGTAATTTATTGAATAAGGTTGATAAACCACATCAAATTCCCCGTCTTTTAACTCTGATAAATCTCTCATGTCCGACTGGATAATTCTGATTTTGAAAGAATGCTTCTCTGCCTCAGTCTCATCTTTTTTTAATTGTTCCTTACTGAAATCAACGACAGTGACATTTGCTCCAAGAAGTGCAAATTCGATGCTCTGTTGACCGCCCCCTGAAGCTAAACAAAGGACATTTTTATTTTTAAGATCTCCTAGAATATTATCAGGATTCAAATTTTCCCTCGCTTGCTCAATAGTAGGATTTTGATTTGGACGAGAGCAGGGGACTTTAAGTTTAACTAACTCATCCCAGCTTTTCTGGTTACTAACGGTAGTATCATCCATTGGTCGTTTAAACACCTTTAATGCGGAGAGGGCGAGATTTGAACTCGCGGTCGGGTTGCCCCGACAGGGCATTAGCACTGCCCCGCACTAGGCCACTATGCGACCTCTCCAGTGGGCTTATTATACCTAGACTCCAGACTCTTGTCACTTGTCTCAATAAAGTTTAAACTAGTCTATAATGACCCCCTTGTCAGAAATAATCATTTAGATTATTTCTGCAAGCGATCTCGCGACTGGATCGATGGCATATGCAGTCGCTCCGATATGCCCAAGTATCATAAAAAAGATTTACTTTCTTCACCGCTGGATACTCCAGAATTGCCTCCCGGGCATATAGAGGATTTTGACCCCTATCTTGCCAATTACTACGATCCGGTCAGGGTTTTGGTTTCCTGGACTGCAGCCTCAAGGCCCTATCGCAAGAAGGAAAGGTCTTATTACACCACAGTTGCCCTGTTGATCACTCTGGTTTCGGTGATAGCTTTTCTTTGGGGAGAAAGACTTCTAATCGGGGCGCTTTTAGCTTTAGGGTTTTTGGTTTATGTATTAAACTTTACTCCGCCCGGGGAGGTTGAATATAAAATTTCCAGTCAGGGTATCACCATCGGCGACCATTTTTACCATTGGGAGGAGCTTGACTCATTCTGGTTTTCGCAAAAAGAAGGCCATAATGTCTTAAATATTTTAACCAAATTCCGGTTTCCCGGCCTGTTGATGATGGTGATGGGGGATGTGCCTGAGGAGGAAATAAAAGTGGTGGTGGCCCGCTACCTGCCGTTCCACGAAATCGCCCCTAAATCAACTCTTGAGAAATGGAGTGAATCTTTGCAAAAAAACTTCCCCCTGGAAACACCACATAAATAATTTTAGTTGCTTGAGTAAGCCGCCTGCATTACAATTAACCACTATAAAATAGTTTATTGCGCCCGTAGCTTAATGGATAGAGCATTGGATTGCGGATCCGAAGGTTGCAGGTTCGAGTCCCGCCGGGCGCGCAGAATTTGCCGAATTTGATGGGTTTGGCTGTCTGGAATCGAAGCTTGATCCCGCCGAAGACACAAAGCAGATACCTCTTGATACTTCGGTTTTATTTCGTCTAAGATATAGTTTGTGGAAGTATCGATCCTTGCCTATCCCAAAAAGAGTCATAGAAGGGAATTTGTTTTACCCAGGGAAAATGTAAATTTGGCAGAATTGTTAGGAATAATTGCTGGAGATGGTGGAATAAGTAGTGATTGGCAACTACGCATATATCTAAATTCTATAACCGACAAAGACTATGCACCAAAAGTCTGTAATCTAATTTATAGCTTATTTGATTTAAACCCTAGTATAAGAATTAGACCTCGAGAGAATACTTTAATTATTGATGTTTCAAACATTGGTCTCATCGACTTTCTAGTCAATAAAGGCGCGATAAAAGGGAATAAAGTCGTAAATGGTGTGGATATGCCTGTGTGGATTGTAAGTGATATTGAATATTCGAAAGCTTTCATAAGAGGGGTTTTCGATACCGATGGTTGTACTTTCTATGACAGGCATAAATACAGGAATAAAACGTATCAGCATTTAGGCATTGCTTTTACAAACAAATCCGAATTATTACTAGAGAGCATTTTTAAGAAATTAAAATTAATGGGCTATCATCCCACTCTAAGTACAAAATACAGAATAATGCTCAGAAGAGAAAAGGAGATATTTGAGTTTTTTCAGGATATAATACCTTCAAATCCCAGACATTGGGATAAATTGAATGAATTTAAGGAGGAGTACCGAAGTGGTCGTAACGGAACCGTTTCGAAAGCGGTCGTCCGGGCAACCGGACCGTGAGTTCGAATCTCACCTCCTCCGCCAGGTTTGCGCCCGTAGCTTAACGGATTGAGCATGAGATTCCGGATCTTAAGGTTGGAGGTTCGAATCCTCTCGGGCGCGCATGAAAAATCATGACTAGAGAATTTTCGGCGGGTGGAATTGTTTTTAAAGACGGGCAAGTTCTTTTGATTAAGAACGCAGCTTTGCGCGACCCTAAAAAGGCCTATTGGGGGTTTCCTAAAGGACATATTAAGGAAAGAGAGAAGAGCGAAGAGGCTGCAATTAGAGAAATAAAAGAAGAAACGGGAATTGAGGTAGAGATTATAAAAAAGCTGGGGGACTCAAGATATGTTTTTACCAATAAACAAAAGGAGAAAGTTTTTAAGGTGGTGGTATATTTTTTAATGAAGTATGTTTCCGGAGAGACAAAACCCCAGGATTTGGAGGTATTGGAGGTTAAATGGTTTGATCCTGCCCAAGCAATGGAGTTATTATCCTTTAAAAAGGATAAGGACATGCTCGCGTTGTGTTTAAATAACACATCGCTCGCATAACCTTGCCTTTTTGGCTTCGCCAAAAACGTAAGGAGTTTTTGGTTAAAGCTTTGGAGTAATTGTTCTATTGCTCTATTGTTCAATTGCTGAAAAAGTATAGTTTTTATTAACAATGAAACAATCGAACAATGAAACAATAACTAGCTTCGTTTCCCGAGGCGGCTTAAAACTCCAGCACGCTATTGAAAATTTCAAATTGAAAATTTCAAATTTGGTGGTTTTGGATGTCGGTTCCTCAACCGGTGGGTTTGTTGATTGTTTACTTCAAAATGGCGCGTTTAAAGTTTATGCACTCGATACAGCTTATGGAGAGTTGGCCTGGAAGCTAAGAAATGATCCGCGGGTGGTGGTGATGGAGCGGACTAATATTTTGCGTTTGACTAATTTGCCGCCGATTAGTCATCCTGAACGGAGTGAAGGATCTCTGGCGAATGCCAGCCAGAACAAGTCTGGAGATTCTTCGGCCTCACCTCAGAATGACGATACAAAGGTAGATATCGTCACTATTGACGCCGGATGGACGAAATTAGAATTGATTTTGCCGATAGTAAAAAACTTTTTAAAGCCGGACGGGGAGATAGTTGCTCTTTTAAAACCACACTACGAGGCTGAAAAAAGAGACTTGGTTAAAGGAGTACTTAAAGAGGAAAACCTGGAAGAAGTTAAGGAGGCTGTTTTTCGAAAAATTGTAAATTGTAAATTGCAAATTGTAAATTCCACAACGTCTCCCATCCTCGGCGGAGGAGGTAACAGCGAATATCTGCTTCTTCTAAGACCTGTTTAGCTTTTAGTTCTTTTCAGCCAAACAACCCCCAGCCAGATATAAAACAGCGGGTTTAAAATAAAACCGTTTGCCAAAGCCGGGTAGACGATGATCGGGTCTGACGGACTTAAGACGATTAATCTGCCAAAATACAAAACCAGCATTAAGGTGGCAGATAATGCCCCCAAAAGCCCCAAGTTTTTCGGAAAGACTTTTGATTTGGTGATTAACCAGGAAAAGGTACCCAAACCAATGGCTGCTGCGGCAAATGTCAAAAATCCCCTGGGGTCAACCTGGCTTGGAGAATCGCCGACAAACGTTAAATCCGAAGGAGGGTTAATGGTATTGGCCAAATCATAGCCTCCATGGATGGCTGCGCCAAAAGCCCCGGCCAAGGCAAACAGCATCGCCCAGAAGGCCCATTTTTCATCCAACCCTTTGAGGCTATTACAAAGCTCAACAATAACCTTTACAGACAAAAGTCCAGTTAAGGTTAAAAATAACGCGCTTAATAACCCGCCTAATTCCGGATCGCTATGACTTAGGACAATAAAAGATAAAGCATACAAAAAAACTGAAATACCGGTCAGTATTGAATCAACCCCGGCCCATTTTTCAAATGAAAAAATTAATTTAATGAGTATCACCACCCTTCGCTAAAAGCTTCGGAGGGGCAAGTCCCCCTGAGATTAATTTAAGACTTTTCTTTTAGATAATCAATCAGTCCCCGGCGGATGCTGTCAAAAGCAATTTTCTCAAACGGTATTTTATCTTTAGGGTAAAAGTCAGCTTCTTCAACATCATCAGCCGGCCTGATATCGGCCCCGTCTTCTATTTTGGCAGTCAAAACAAAGCCTATGGTTTTAATATTGACGCCCAGGTATAAATACTGATCGGGATAGGATTTAAAATAGCGGATTTCACTTATATCAACACCCAGCTCTTCTTTGGCTTCCCGGACACACGATTCCTCAAGCGATTCTCCCGGTTCGACAAACCCGCCGGCTACATCGAGATAGCCTTTTTTAGGCTCCAGCTTTCTTTTAACCAGCAAAATTTCACCTTTGGAATTTTCGATGATTAAACCGTTGGTCGGGGAGGGGTTGATATAAAAGTTATAGCCGCAATTCGGGCAAACAAGCAGATTGGTTAATTTTCTTTCTGATTTACTGCCGCATTTAGGACAAAATTGATATTCCATAGTTAAGCCAAACTCTCCTTCGCAATCTACCTGCGGACCTTGTCCGCCGTAGCTCGCTTCGGCGAGCAAAGGCGGAGAGGGAGGGATTTGAACCCTCGATACCTTGCGGTATACACGCTTTCCAAGCGTGCGCACTAGGCCACTATGCGACCTCTCCAAGTGCTCCATATTATACCCGATTTACCTTGTGATAGAATCAGGTGATGCAAATTGGATTGGTAGCATTGATTGATATTTCATCTTATAACTATGCAAGGAAACTCCAACTTAAACTTTATGAACAAGTTGATGTTATAGAAGAACTTAAACTTGAGCCTCATATTACAATCAAATACGCAATTGAAGTTGATAATTTAGAGAAAATAGAAAAGTATTTTGATGAGCTTGTTGCCCAGACTGAGAAGTTTGAGGTTCAAATCAAAGGAGTCAATTATTTTGAGAATGAGGTGGTATTTTTAGATATTGTTAAAAATAATCTCTTATCTAATTTGCACTTAAAAATTCTTAATGATTTGGCAGCAAAATATTCTATCAAACCTAGTGAGTTCGAAGGGGAAAATTTTAACTTTCACATAACTTTGGCGAAAGATCTGGACTTAGAAAAATTTAAACTAATTAAAGAAGGTTTAAAAACTGAAAATCCTGGCTTTAAAATTAAAATTACACAATTAGCTATGTATTTATTACCTAATCAAAATGCTAATTGGTTTATATATAAAGCAGGTAAATTGAAATAAAGTCAGCAGATTTGTGCGGCTTTAAAAAACTATCTCAAGAGTTTGCCTTCGGTTAATATTTGGAGTAAAATTGGCCCACAAAGTAAGGTTATAGTGATTAGGTGATAGGTTATAGAATTAATCTATTATTTGGACTTAAACCATAACCTAAAACCTGTAACCTATTCCCTAAAAATGGATGATATAGAACTAATTAAATCCAAAATTAATGTTGTTGATTTAATCCAGGAATATTTACCCTTAAAAAAATCCGGAATCAATTTTAAAGCCAATTGCCCGTTCCACCAGGAGCATACGCCTTCTTTTATGGTTTCCCCCGAGCGCCAGATCTGGCGCTGTTTCGGCTGCGGCAAAGGCGGTGATATTTACAAATTCTTAATGGAAAAGGAAGGCTATGAATTTAAAGATGCCCTGGAAGTCTTAGCTCAAAAAGCCGGAGTTACCTTAAAAAAAACCGGTAAGCCCAAAGATAATACCATTGAACGGCTGTATGAGATCAACCAGAAAGCAGCCCAGTTTTATAACTATCTGTTAACAGAAAACAAAGTCGGCAAAAAAGCCCTGGATTATTTGCTAAGCAGGGGATTAACTCCGGCAACTATCAAACAATTTAATATCGGCTATGCGCCTCAAAATTGGGAAACCTTAGTAAAATTTTTACGGAAAAGGAGTTTTAACCAGCAGGAATTAATCGATTCGGGTCTGGCGGTGCCTTCCTCCCAAGGGGGTTATGACCGTTTCCGCGGCCGGATTATGTTTCCTCTGGCTGATATAAGAGGCAGGATACTGGGTTTCTCCGGCCGGGTTCTGGGTGATGAACTGCCGAAATATATCAATACCCCCCAAACTAAAATTTTTGATAAAGGCCACTTTTTATTAGGCTTGAATTTAAGCAAGGGGCCGATTAAAGAAAAAGGCGAAGCCATTATAGTTGAAGGCGAAATGGATTTTTTGATGTCCTTTCAGTCAGGTGTCAAAAATGTGGTGGCCTCAAAGGGAACTGCTTTAACCGAAGCCCAGGTTGAAGAACTTAAAAAATATGCTTCAACCATACTTCTATGTTTTGATACCGATTTTGCCGGTGATGCCGCCTCAAGAAGAGGGATCGAGATTGCCGATAAAGCCCTTCTTAATATTAAAGTGATTGATTTTGCCGGAGTCAAAGATCCGGCCGAACTGATCAAATCGGATTCTGCCAAGTGGGAAAAAGCGGTTTCCGAAGCGGTCCCGATTTATGATTACTACCTTAAATCGGTTGAAAGTAGATTTAATCCCAAACAGGCGGCCGGCAAGCGGGAAATATTTACCGAACTTCTGCCGGTCTGGTCAAAAATTTCCGACCCGATCACCCGTGAGCACTATATTGAAAAACTGGCCGCTTTCTTACAGGTCAAAGATGATTTTATTAGAAGCGGGTTGGAAAAATATGCCAAGTCACCGGTTTTACCTAAGCAGGCCCAGGCTCTGGAAATCCAAAAAGAAGAAGAGCCAAAGATAAAACCCTCATTTGACCGGAGGGAAATGCTGGAGCAGTATTTAATAGCCCTGCTACTCAGGCAACCTTTCGACTCAATATATATCCCTAATTTTCCGGAGACCTTATTTACCCAGGAAGAGCTAAAGCAGGTATATGTTTTACTCGTTTTATTTTTGGATTCAATATCTTTTAAATCTCAGGAATTTAAGATTTCCCAATTTATAAAGAATTTGCCTCCCGAATATATTGACCTGGTGGACAGGCTATATTTACTGGAAATTGATGAAAAACTTATGGATAAATTTACCTGGCAAAAAGAAGTGGACCTGGTGATCGGGTTACTGAAAAAAATGCTTATCAAAACTTCTTTGGAGAAATTAAGCCTGCAAATCAAGAACGCCCAGGAATTCGGCAAGATGGAGAATCTGGAAGTATTAAACCGCCGGTTCCGTGATTTATCGGTTAAGCTTAAAAATTTGTAAATTGTCGAATAGCTACATTGCAAAGTTGTTGAAAAACTCATCCCTTGTTCCGGGCTCAGCTATAATCGCTGCTCTCTTGTAAACATTAAGTTTATAGGGTAGAATACTAGAGTTAACTTCTTAAAGAAGTAGACAAGGCTGCGCGAACTTGGGGACGACAGCTCTTGCCAAGGCTCTCTTTTCTTATCTCCAAATAATTAATAACCAAGATACAAGAAACAAGTTACAAACAATAATTAATAATCAAATATAAATAGCCAAAAGATTTGAATATTGCTGATTGGAATTTGTTTGTTTCTTGCATCTTGTTTATTGAAATTTACGACTGAAAGGAGTCAACTTGGCTAAACGACAATCTAAAGCAGTAGTTCTTGACGATAAAAAACTGGTTAAGCTCGGTAAAGAGCGCGGGTTTGTAACACAGGAGGAAATTCTCCAGGTTTTTCCTAAGCCTGAAGAGGTGCTTGAGGAACTGGACAACTTTTACCTGAAGTTAATTGAATCTAATATCGACGTGTTTGAAACAACCGCCGAAGATCCCGATGAGGGAAAATCTGTTACTGATTTGGAGCGTGAACTTGAAGTTTTGGCTGCTTTAGACGAAGGCTCGGTAACAGATCCCGTCAGGCAGTATTTACGGGATATCGGCAAGGTCGCTCTTCTTACCGCCCCTCAGGAAATCGAACTGGCGAAAGCGGTTGAAGAAGGTAAATTATCTGCTAAACATAGATTGATCTCCGCTAATTTAAGACTTGTTGTTTCTATTGCTAAAAAATATGTCGGCCGCGGAATGAGTCTGTTGGATTTAATCGAGGAGGGGAATATCGGTTTAATGCGGGCAGTTGAGAAATATGACTGGAGACGCGGTTATAAGTTCTCAACATATGCTACCTGGTGGATTAGGCAGGCAATTACCCGCGCCATTGCAGATCAGGCAAGAACGATCCGTATTCCGGTTCACATGGTTGAAACCATCAACCGCTTTAACCGAACCCAAAGACGGATGATGCAAGAACTCGGTCGTGAGCCTACCCCCGAAGAGGTGGCTGAAGCTTTGGGTATTGAGCCTTCTAAGGCTAGGGAAATTGTCAAAGTTTCCCAGGAACCGACATCTCTTGCCACACCTGTAGGTGACGAGGATGATTCCCAGTTAGGCGACTTTATTGAAGCTCCCGGCTTAAAGCCTGACGAGCAGGCCACCCGCGAACTATTAAAAGATCACCTGGATGAAGTTTTAGATACACTTTCTCCGAGAGAAAAAAGAGTTCTGCAGTTAAGGTTTGGGCTGGAAGACGGAAAACAGCGGACTTTAGAGGAAGTCGGACGGGAATTTGGAGTTACCCGCGAGCGCATCCGCCAAATTGAAGCTAAAGCTGTTAGGAAACTTAAACACCCAACAAGAGCTAAAAAGTTAAGAGACTATTTAGAGTAACTTCCCTAGAACAAGTTTTTCTCAACATATACCCTGCACATTCCGCAGCCATTTTCAGAATGAAAAACCGCCAGCCTTAGCATATGGATTCCGCCCGGGTGGATACTGAATTCGATTAAACGTTTGAATTTTCTATGTTTGGTAAAAAAACTTCGTATCCTAATCCAGCGAAAAGATTTTTTCTTTTTTAAAGGTTTTTGAGTGAATAGAATTGAGCCTTGGGTGTTTTGGTTTTTAGTCTGGTCTTTTTGTTTATCTATTTTGGCTTCATTGTGACCAGTATAATCAAGAGTCGGTAAGGCGGGGTGTTCTTTCTCCATAAAGTAAGCGGTTTTCCTCCAAGTATTTCAAGTTTCTCAAAGTATCAGAAAAAAGGGCTTTTCTTACTTTAATACAATTTCTTATATTCAGTCAAGGCAAGTAGTAAAGGCTTCAAAAGAAGCTAGATTTTAATAAGTATTGATGCTAAAATTCCGCGTACAGCCTAATGAACTTCGCAACTCGATAGGATAAAGTAATCTGCTTTTCTATTTTGGAGATTTGGGCTAGCACATTAAAATTTAATTTTCAATTTTAAATTGTCAATTGTAAATTAATAATATTCCCCTGTAGCTCAACGGTAGAGCAGTTCGCTGTTAACGAAAAGGTTCCTAGTTCGAATCTAGGCGGGGGAGCCTGATTGTACTAACTGTAACCTTTTCAGCATCAAGTAGTTTTTGAAACAATGGTGAATAGGTTACATGTTGGATTTTTTTATCGAAAACCTCAATTCTGTCGAAGAATATAGATAAATAGTGTTTCTTGGCTTCAAATACGGCCTTCTGGTATGTTTCGTATAGGTTGGTATCCAGATCAAGGATTTCAGCCGCAAGATCCACATCAAATCCCCGTTGGTTTTCGATATTGGCCATGTCATTCTCATATCCTTGAATTTCGATATTTATCTCCATGTGCTTCCTCTTAAACATTTCCTTCTCTATTGTCTGATCCAATAGACTATCTTCCAAAACGTTACGTTTAGATTCCAGAGCCTTCACTTTGTTTCTGAGGTTATGTAGTTCCTGATTACGGTTTTCTCTTGTTTGTTGGATCAATTCTTTAGCCTTCTCATGTATCTTTTGTTTGAATTCATCGGAGAACTTGATATTTTTGAGTTCATCCGCTACTTGCCTTTCCAACTCCTCTAGGGGAATGTACTCTCTGCAACCTTTGGGATATGCACCATGATAATAGGCCATTTTCTTTTTATGGTTATAGCTGCAGTACATTCGGGAACCGCAATCATGGCAGTAAGCTACACCCGTTAAGAGCCATTTATACTTCCTGCGACGGCACGCATTATGGTTGTTCTTTTCAATTACCTTTTGACACAGATCAAATATAGTCTTAGTGGTTAGGGGTTTGTAGTTACCATCAAAATACTCGCCTTTATACTTAAATTTACCAATGTAGAAGGTGTTTTTTAGTATTGTGTAGAGTGTGCTTCGTGCTACTTTATTGCCATATTTGGAACGAAATCCTCGTTCATAGAGTAAGTCTCTTAATGCATCAACACTGTATTTATCGGTACTAAAAAGTCTGTAGAGTTCTGTTATATATTTACCCCGTTCAGGATCAATCTTAATAATCCTGTTTGGTTTTTCTTTCGTTCCTATATTTACATTGACGTACCCAACAATGGCAGGGCCTGGCCAGTTTCCCTCTCGACATTTTTTCTCTAGTGTCTTCTTAACCTTTCTCCCAGTTAGCCGACTATAAAAGGCATTAGTCCCTGCCAATATCGTTTCAAAGAATTGGCCTTCCGCAGAATCATTTATCATCGGCTGATTGATAGCAATCAGTTGAGTATTTCCCTTTCTTAGTTCGCTTTTAATGAAGAAGTGATCAATTTCGTTTCTAGCTATTCGATCGGTGTCGATTACTAACACCACATCAATATGCTCTCCCTTTTCCTGACACCTGATTATCATGTCATCTAATGCGTCTCTACCGACTGTTTTCGTGCCGCTTTTGGCAGCGTCCGTATACACACCAACCACTTGATAGCCATGCTCACGTGCCCATTTGGTACATAGCTCTTGCTGTACCTCTAGCGATTGGCCTTCTAGTTGTCCCTGATCGCTGACTCGGTTGTAAATTACTGCCTTTTTCATAGT
>DATDWU010000030.1:0-5908 GCA_035289525.1 Patescibacteria group bacterium
ACTTACGGAACTGTAGCAACTCTAGCAGGTTCTCCTAGATCTGCCCGGGAAGTAGGATATCTGCTTCACTCACTGACTCAAAAACATAATTTGCCCTGGCAAAGAGTTATAAACAAAAAGGGCTATATTTCGATTCGAGGAAATGATGTTAATATGAAAAATCTTCAGAAGAAACTTTTAGAAGAAGAAGGTGTGGAAGTGTCAGTTGAGTTCATGGTAGACTTAAAAAAATATGGATGGAGCGGTGGCGAAAAAACTTTGGATCGTGGCAAACTGGAAGAGCAACTTGAGCTTATCTGAGAGCCTAGAGTGGGTTAATAAAGTTGGATCGCAACTAAATAATAGGGGGGATCTGCAAGTTGTAGTATGTCCCAGGTTTTCAGCACTTCCTGAACTTCATCAGGAAATCCAAACTCATAACTATCCGATTGTTTTAGGTTCCCAGGATTTATCACCTTTTGATATAGGCTCATTCACAGGCGAAGAACCGGCGAGTCTTTTAAAAGAACTGGTTTCTATGTCAATTATTGGTCATTCTGAAAGACGGGAGAAATTTGCAGAAACTGATGAGATGATCGCTGAAAAAGTGAAACAGGCAAAGGCTGCAGGTATTGAACCGATTCTTTGTATCCAAAATTCCGAAACTCCTATTCCCGAAGGGGCAAAGATTGTGGCTTATGAACCGGTTTTTGCAATCGGCACTGGTACTCCGGATACTCCCGAAAATGCCAATAAAGTCGCTACGGAGGTAAAATCCAGCCATCCCGGGATAAACATTTTATACGGGGGGAGTGTAACTTCAGAGAATTGTCGATTATTTGTTGAACAGGAAAATATTAGCGGGTTACTGATTGGGAAAGCCAGTTTAAACCCGGCAGAGTTTTTAGAAATTGTTGTAAACTGTAGCGTAGTTTAACCCCCATGGAAAATGATTTTACCAATTCAGCCCCAGGCCCCCATCGTGGCAAAAAACAAAATGCCTATGCAAAAATAATTGTGTTGTTAGTTGTGCTGGGGATCATCCTGTATGCTGTCTGGTGGTTTTTTACAGCTTCAGGTTCAGGAGTAATAGAGCTGGCATTTAACAGGAACAAAATGAAGGAAGAGGACGGTCGGGTTAACGTTTTGCTGTTAGGTAATGCCGGAGGAAAGCATGCCGGTGCTTCGCTTACTGATTCAATTATTGTGGCCTCCTATGACCTCAAAACAAACAGAGCGACTTTATTTTCCATTCCGCGCGATTTATGGCTGGATAATGCTTCGGCCAAGGTAAATACCGTGTATCAAGCCGGGAAAAAGCAGACCGGGAACGGGTTGAAATATGCTGAAGATAAAATTGGGGAAATTCTCGGACTACCGATCCAATATGGGGTGAGAGTTGATTTCAACGGGTTTTCTAAATCGATTGATTTGGTTGAAGGTATCGATGTTGAAGTGCCAAAAACATTCGATGATTATAACTATCCGATAGAGGGTAAAGAAGAAGATTTATGCGGGTTGGCCGAAAAAGAGGTTGAGATGACCCAGGAACAATTTAAGTCTTTAAAATTACCGGCCGATACACCCCAACAACCGGGAACTGAAGAAGGTAAGAAGAAGTATAAAGTTTTGGTTGGATTAAATGACAAGATTGCCACTGAGTCTGCCGATTTTGCCTGCCGCTATGAACATATCCATTTTGACCAGGGAAAAACCTACATGGATGGAACAACAGCCCTCAAATTTGTCAGAAGCCGTCAGGGTACCAACGGCGAAGGTTCGGATTTTGCCCGTTCCAGAAGACAACAGGTCGTATTAGATGCATTCAGGTCTAAAGTGCTATCGCTGGAAACCTTATTGGATCCCGGTAAATTATTTGGCTTGGCTGCAACTTTTGGTGAAAGTTTCGAAACGGACATAGAACAATCGCGCTTTTTGGATTTTTATAAATTATCCAAAAAACTGTCAGGCACTGACCATGTTGTTCTTGGGGATTTAGGAAAAGGCCAATCGGTGTTTGTGGTGGGTGCACCGGGTAAGTATGGGGCATTTGTTCTGGTGCCTAAGAATGACGACTGGAAAATTATTTCTGATTTTGTAAAACTAAAACTGGAAGGAACAGCTTCTGCCTCGCTTGCACCGTCACCAAAATAAGGACCGTTGGCCCTTGCGACCAAGGCCTAAAGAACCTGCTCGCGCTTCAATGTGATATATTGTACTTCGCGCTCGCAGAACCTTGCCTTTTTGAAATCTTGGAATTTTTAAAGGCCGAAAGGAGAATTTCAAAAGGTGAAATTAATATTACTTCACGGCAGTTTACAGGAAGCTGTTTTAAACAAAATCGGCTCAATAAAAAAAGAATTTGACCCGCTTTCAATAACCGAAATTTCCGAAAGTAATCCGGGTTTTAGCTTGTCCTCCCCGAGTTTATTTTCTAAGAAATGGTTGGTAATTCTGGAGAATCCGGATATTAGAATAGTTGAAAAAGCCATTCTGGAAAAAGATCCGGATTTAACAATCTTAATTAAATTTTCAAAATCCCTGGAAAAATCTTCAGCTATTTTAAAAAAGGTTTTGGAATCAAAGGGTGAAATCTTCAACTTCGAGGAATCAAATCAAACTTCAATCTTCCCCTTACTGGACCTATTAGGAAATAAAAATAAAAGAGCCTTTCTGGAATTTGAAAAAAATTACTCTGAATTTAGCGGCCAGTATATTTTGACTATGCTTGCTTATTTTCTACGACGGATGGTCCAAAGGCCTAAAACAGGATCAGATTTTATGAGACAGAAGATTGAATCCCAAAAAAGAAATTTCAGTCCGGAAAATATTAAGGATTTGTATAAAGAAATTATTGAAACCGATTTTAAGATTAAACAGGGCGTAGTTGAGGAAAAATTAGGTGTAACTTTGCTAGTTAGAACAATCCTTAATTAGAATTAGTCGGTTTTATAGACCTGAGAATCTCTTTAAAAACCGGGCTATCGGAAAGATCCCAAGGTGAGAAAATTACCAGTATAAGGTTTTGATTATCTAGAGGGATTAAAATATTGCCATCGGATTCATGTTTGAAAAATGCCAGTCCTCCTCCTTCGGTCGCTTCTCTGGTTACCATCTGATCCAGGTTGTATCCGGAGTATGCCGGATATAACAACCCGTCTGTGCCCGGAACTGGTTTTATAACCGAAGGGAGTACTTTAACGGCATTCTTATTTTTAGCTTTTAAGGCGTTATACCAAGATAAAGGAGTTCTGTAATCCGGGTGTCTGAGTTTGCTTTGCTGAAAATTAGAAGGCGTAACCGGAGTAACTCCAAAAGTAGAAATTCTGAAATTAGGATTATATAAATTGACGAAACCGTTTTCAGGGTCTGTTCTGCAGATCCAGTTATCAGGGCAAAGTAAAGAGAATCCAAAGCCGCTATCAATACTTGTCCATTTTGATGGATCAATTGGCGCGTCACTGTTTTGATAGTAGCTCACTAAATCGCTGGTTTGGCATTTTTTTACATAGCCATTGTCATTAACGATCGCCCCTTCGCTTTTAACGCAATCTTCGAAACCGAAGTCAGGATTAGGCGAAGAATAGAAATTCGGAGTAGAACCAGATGGCTGTCGGTACAGAAAAATTCCAATAATGGTTACACAAATAAAAACTATTAAAATTAACCTGCCCATATTTTTATCCTAAAAAAATCAATCACCCGTTAAAGCCTTGGAAAATTCATCGACATCTTTTTGGTTAACCAGCCCGTCGGAATTTACGTCATAAAGAGCCTGTTCATCCAGCTTAAGTATTTGTTTGGAACCTATTTTGCCCCGCAGTATTGCCAAGTCAAGAGAATTAATAATGCCATCGTGATTAAAATCCAGTTTTATCCGGCCGTTTGAATTGATCGAAATTACCGAGATTGGCTGGGGTTTGTATTTTGTCAGATCTAAATTGTTGCCGATAGTCAGAGGAGGCAGATTAACGGTAGTGTCGGAAATTAAAATTTTAACTTCGGATTGTAACGGTCCTTTTTTAATGGTCAGAGTGGCCGGAGAATCGGGGGGTATGGAAAAAAGCTGATCCAGCTTTGAATTATAGACCTGTCTTAAGGGCAAAATAAAATTTCCGGCTGTTGAAGAAAATGTTGCCATCTTCTCAGCTCCGTTCAGGTTCAAAAAAATTAAGGATTCATCAATCGGATTTAAATTAACATTAAGAATGGTGCCCTTTAAAGGTTTTAAAAACGAAAAACTAAGTTCGTCTGAAGAAGGTTGTCCGGCGGCGGTAGTGAAAGTCAGGTTTTTTTCGGAGGACTCCGAAGAGCCGTCCCCGATTTTATAAAAGTATTTGGTGGCCGGTTTAAGATTATTTAAAGTGACAAAATGGGTCACTCTTGCTTGAGGCTGTCCCCGGTCGCGGTTATCGGCGGCTTTTTGATTCAGATTTTCGTTTTCGCCAAAGACAACCCCGCCAATAGTCGGAGTGTCGGTTTCCCAGACAATGGTGGCTGAGGTGTCAAAAATATTGAGCGCCTGTAAATCCGATACAACAGGCTGTCTGGCAGTTTCCGGTTTTTGCCGGTAAAAAAAGAGTACATAGGAGGCAATCAGTGCAATAATCAAAGTAACTCCGATCAAAGTAGGTATTTTCATGGTTTTAGCGTTCCTTCCTGGGTTGAAGCCGGAACCTGTGTTTCAGGCAATACCGAAGGGGTGGGTAACCGGTTCATCGTCGGTGCCTGGGGGGGAATCTCATTACCGATCAGGTTTAGGATTCGCGGATTAAAGTTGGGGTTAATCGGCTCGAGCAAGGTGTTCAATTTGGGGTTATCCGGAATGCTGGCTTTAGTGTTAAAAATTATATCCGAAACGAGCCAGATTATTCCGACTATAAAAGTTATAGCAACTATAGTAGCGAATTGTTTAGAGGTCATAGTTTAGAACATCAGTTTTTAACGAAATATGCTTTGCCGTTAATAGACATGATCAAACCGGAATCTGGCGGTTGGGCAAAATTAACCGAGCTGATCGTAAACAAGCGGTCGGTTCGCTTTAACTTGGTCAAAAGCTTCATTAGAGTAGGAAAACTTCCCTGGGTGTTTAGGGTGAATTCAACCTGGCCTAAAGGGGCGTCGCGAGTTAACTGGTTTTTTTTATCTTCCAGTTCAACCGCCTGAATCTGAATCCCGGCCACCGACGCCTCAGCCTGGTCGGCAGCATAATTCAGGCTGTTGACCAGCCGGGCCAGGTCCGGATTATCGGGAATTAAGTTGTTCACTTTGGTTTTGACTTGAGGGTCAATGTTTTCATAGTTTAATTTACCCTGGGATAAATTGCTGACTTTTTGCTGGAGCTTGGTCTGGATTGAGGTTTGCTCGGTGATGCTTTTTTGCAGGGAAAGGATGGTGGTAACCGTTGGCCTGATAGCGTAGAAGGAAAAGACAAAAATGGTAATTAAGCTGAAAATTAAAGAACTGTAAGTCTTAGCAAATTTATTGCGCAAAATCGGGCGGATGTAAGTGTAATAGCGGGATGCTTTTGGATTCATGTTTTTAGCCTGGCTCCGGTAATTGTGAATACGATTTGTTCGTTGTCAAAACTGATATTGGCTAAATTAATATCCCGCAGATTCTCCTGACTGCGCAAGCTGTTTAAAAAAATTCCCAAATCGGTATTTGACAGAGTGGAGGCGCTGATTTTGAAATTAATAGTTTGTTCATCTTTTTCCTCAAGAAGTAAACCGATAAATTGAACAGAACCGGGTGTTTGTGAAGAAAGCTCGATGATTGACTCCTGCCACTTGTCGGAATTTAAATAAGCTTTATCGAGTAGGGCCAGCTTAGTTTGAGTTTGGTTAATAAGGGCTTCATCGGTTGATTGGCCTTCAACATAAGGCAGGTCCTGTTTTATTCTGACTTTTAAATTGTCCAAGTCTGCATC
>DATDWU010000031.1:0-7821 GCA_035289525.1 Patescibacteria group bacterium
GGGGAACAGTTTCTTCCCGGCAATTTGGGCAAAAAGTTTTCTGTATAACCCGAAACCGTCTTCGCCTCCGTCAAGGGCAATCTTAGGCTCCCATTCGGTCACCATCGGATCTATATATAACAGCCGGGCAGTAGGAATATAGGGTAAATTGGTCACAATAATATCCGGAACCTTCACGATTCCACCTGAGAGGTGGGAAGCTAAATATTCTAATAAATCGCTTTTTATAAAAAAAATCTGGTTTTTGACTTTATGGAAATCAGCATTTTTTTGGGCGACTTCTAAGGCTTTTTCTGATATATCGGTTGCAAATATTTTCACCCCGGGCAGGTTTTTAGCAACAGAAATCGCTATATTTCCTGAACCGGTTCCAATATCAAGCAAGGTTTTTACCTGAGATCCTTCGTCGCCGGTTCGTTCCTCAGGATAACTGCTTGTCTTCGCCAGCGCAATTATTTCATCAACCAAAAGTTCTGTTTCCGGCCTGGGGATTAACGAGTCAGGTGTTAAAAAGAACTTTAATTTATAAAATTCCGTCCAACCTTGCTTGTATTGCTTAGGTTTTTCAACCCGCAGTTTTTGTCCTTTTTTCATAATGGTTAGGAAGGTAGATGATAGAGTATCTAAGATAGCAGTAAAAAATGGAGAGCAGAGGATAGATTTCTATATTCCATCTTCAATCTTCAAAATGCTATTTTCAATTTTCTATCATCCATTGTCTGAATTCGCAGCTTCCTGAAGTGCTTCAACAACCGGTCCTAAACTTCCTTCCATAATTTGTTCCAGGTTATACCAGGATTTACCGATCCGGTGGTCGGTGATCCGGTTTTGGGGGAAGTTGTAAGTTCTGATTTTTTCGCTCCTATCCCCGGCACCGACCATTAAAGAACGGGCGTCATCAACCTCGGCGAATTTTTCTTTTCTCTCCGCTTCCCAAATACGTGCCCGGAGCAAATTCATGGCGTTTTCCCGGTTTTGAAGTTGGGATCGTTCAGTTTGGCAGGTAACAATAATTCCGGTCGGTTTATGGATTAGCCTGACGGCGGTTGAAACTTTATTAACATTTTGACCTCCGGCTCCACCGGAGCGGAACGATTCAAAAGAAATGTCGGCCGGGTTGATATAAACCTCGGATTCTTTAACTTCAGGCAGGACCGCAACTGTGGCGGTGGAGGTATGGATCCGGCCGGAACTTTCGGTCTTAGGTACTCTTTGGACGCGGTGAACCCCTGCTTCATATTGAAGCAGTTTAAAAGCATCTTTGCCCCGGATTTTGAGAACAATTTGCTTGATCTGGCCTAATCCGCCTTCGGAGCGGTCAAGTTCTTCGGCTTTCCAGCCCTTTGACTCGCTGTATCTTAAATACATTCTCAGCAGATCACCGGCGAACAATCCGGCCTCATCTCCTCCGGCAGCACTGCGGATTTCCATGATGGCAGCATTAGCATTAATAGATTCGTCAAATTCCTCAGAACTCTCAGATTCAGTCATCGGAGTTGCCGATGAGTCGGTTAATTCCTGCTTCTGCTTTTCCAGGTCGGCGATTTCAGCACGGACCAACTCGACCATTTGCGGGTCTTCGATAAGTTCCTGAAGTTCCTCAATCCGGTTGTCAATATCCTGAATCTGGTTTTTTAAATAATCTTCCATAGGTTAATTATCAATTTTCAATTACCAATTTACAATTAAATCTTAATGAGTTAATTTTCAAAAATTGTATTTTTTATTAATTCATTGAAAATTCGAAAATTGCAAATTGAAAATTCTGAGTGAATCTAAGAACGAAGTGATTTTCTTGCCTGCATAAGCAGGTCTTTAAGCGAAGGCTTGTCTGTTTTATCAACGACTGTCTTAGCAGCTCTGGCTTCTTTAATTTTTCTTTTTTCCTCACCTTTAACTGCAGCTTTTTCGGTTAACTTTTTGAATTTATCAACCTGGCCCAGGGTGTCAACAAATTTCTGTTGGCCGGTAAAAAGCGGATGGCATTTTGAGCAAATGTCCACGCGGATTGAGTCCAGTATAGAACCGGTTGTGAAAGTCGCACCACAGGCGCAAACCACTTTAGCGCTATCGTTCCAGTTTGGATGAATTCCTTGTTTCATACGGCTGTTAGTATAACTGAATCAAATGCAAAAATCAAAAGTCAAAAATCAAAATTACTGTATTTCACTGGTAAAAATTTATAGTTTGCGTAGCAAACTTCCACTATTTTGCATTTTGAATTTTAAATTTTGAATTAATTTCTGTGGTGTTTGTGTTGTGAGAGGTGATGATCTTCCTTGCCCAAAGTGCCCCAGTAGACTCCTAAAACGATCAGGCAGGTTCCGATTATAAAAGAAAAAGATATGCGTTCATTAAGGAAAGGCACAGCTAAAGTTGCCGCTACCGCCGGCTCGATATATTGGATGAGGTTGGCGTGGGATACCGGAATCCGGGTCAAGCCCCATAAGAGCAAAAAGTAAGCACAGATAGAGGATAGGACTGTTATGTAGATAAGTCCGAAAATTCCCAGGATACTGACATTTAAAACCCAGTCCGGATGCTCCAGATATTCCATAAAAGCCGGCAGGGCAAAGGCAACAGTTGCTATCAAAAATGTAACCGCCGTTATGACAATCGGTTTGTAAATTTTTAACATTTTCTTCAGGATCATTGTCCCGGCCACAAACGTTATGGCTGAACCGATCATCAACAAATTGCCGGTTAATTGCTTGGAGTCAAAATTTCCGAAAAAAAGCAGCGGAATGCCGATAATTGATAAAGCACCGAAAAGAGAAACCACAATTCCGACCAAATTTACGGCAAAAATCTTCTCCCTTAAAAACCACCATCCGCCGATTACCGAAATAACCGGTATTGAAAGTTCCAGGACGGAGGCGTTTATGGCAGTAGTTCTTTTTAACCCCATGTAAAAAAAAGCGATGTTGATGGCGGCAATAAGCAGACCTCCTAAAACCAGTTTGGGTAAATGCTCAAGCTTGATCCGCTTGTCTTTGGTTTCCAGGCTGAGCAGAAAGGGAACTATGAGAAGTGTGGCCAGGCCATATCTGAGAAATCCAAGTGACATAATCGGGATCTCTTGAAGTGTGATTTTGGCGAAAACATAATTACCTCCCCAAATCAGGTGGGCGGCAATAATGGCGAGGTAAAAGACAGGTTTTTTAAGAATCTCAGAATTCACTTAATATTTTTGATTTTTTCAACCAGCTCGTTAATTTTAACAGTTTCCTGAGTCCTCCCGGCCAGGTCTTTCAAAATAAGCTGGTCAGGTTTTTCCTGGTCGAGCAATCCGGCAATAACAACGAAACGGATGCCTTTGTTGTCGGCATACTTTAATTGTTTTTCAAGTTTGGCCTGGGGATCAAGCCAAACTTCCGAATTAATACCGGAGTTTCTGAGCAGAGTCAAAACCTCTAATGCTTTGGCTTCGAAATTAACCGAATTATAAGTAATAATAGCCTGGGTTTTGGTAGTGACCGGCTTTAATAAATTGTGCTGTTCCAGCGCTTCAACTGTCCGGTCAAAACCGATGGCAAATCCGACAGCCGGCAAATCAACGCCGGTAAATTTACCGATCATTTTATCCCAGCGCCCGCCACCGCATAAGGAAGAGGAATTAGGCTCGGATTTTAACACCACCTCAAAAATTAAGCCGGTATAATAATCAAGCCCCCTAATCAGGGTCGAATCAAACAGCAAAGCATCTTTGGGATAGCCGGCTGCGGTAAATAAAGTAATTATATTTTGCAGGTTCGGTGACAATTGGGAATTTTTAACCCGGCTAAAAAGCGTGGCCGCGTCTTTGCCGGTCAAACCTTTTTGGACAAGTTCCTGGATGACGCCCTCGGTGCCGATTTTGCCCAGTTTATCTATAGCCGAAAGATGTTTCGGGTCGATATCGGAGATTAAAGACCGGTCGTTAATTTTAATGATTACCTCCAATCCCAAACTTTTATATACCTGATAAACCAGTCCCAGAATTTCGGCATCAGCCAAAAGAGATGAAGCACCGATAATATCGGCATCGCACTGCAAAAATTCCCGGTAGCGGCCTCTTTGGGTATTTTCGCCCCGGAAAGCACTTTGGATCTGGTATCTTTTAAAAGGCAATATAATCTTTTGGGCTCCGACCGGGCCCCACTGTGCAATTACCCTGGCTGCCGGAACGGTTTGGTCATATCTTAAAGCCAGCCGGTCACCGCCAAGTGCGGTAAAACTATAAATCAGTTTTTCCTCCTCGCCGTACTTGCCTTTAAGGGTCTCCTCATACTCAAGGGTGGGTGTTTCCAACGGGTCGAAACCGAATCTTTCGAAAACCGAAATAATCCGGTCTATAACAGCTTTTCTTTTTAGAGCGTCCTGAGGCAAAAAATCCCGGAAACCCTTTGGAGTCTGCAATTTCATGTTGTATATTTTCCTTTCTTTATCTTAGCAGAATCATGACGCCTTTCCAGTTCTTTTAAAATATCCTCAGGGTTAATATCCAAATGAGAGAGAAGCACCAGGCTGTGAAATAAAAGATCGGCAAATTCCCCAACAACTTCTGATTTATCCTCATTTTTTGCGGCAATTACAACTTCTACGGCTTCCTCACCAATTTTCTGAACTATCCTGTCAGTGCCTTCCTCCATAATTTTAGCGACATAAGATTCCTCAGGTTTTGCTTTCTTTCTTTCTTCAATAATTTTGAACAAATCATTTATCGTCATTTGTAATCTCCTTAAAAAAACAACTTTTAGCTCCCGTATGGCAAACCGTTTGTCCCAGCATCCTTACTTTTATCAAAATAGTGTCATTATCACAATCGGCAAAAATCTCGACGGTTTCGAGCTTGTTGCCCGACTGCTCACCCTTCATCCAAAGCTTTTTTCTGCTCCGGCTATAGAAATATACCAGGTTGGTTTCCAGCGTTTTCTTCAATGATTCTTCATTCATAAAGCCTAACATCAACACCTCGCCGGTTTTAAAATCCTGAATAATTGCCGGGATCAACCCGTTACCTTTTTTAAAATCTAATTTCATATTAACTCCTTATCCCGATTTTATTCTTTCTCAGATATTTTTTTAAGTCGGTAATCTTAAGCGTTCCGAAATGAAAAAGGGAAGCAGCCAATGCCGCATCGGCTCTGCCTTCAGTTAAAACATTCTCAAAATCTTTTAAACTGCCCGCCCCGCCCGAAGCAATTACCGGTGTACTGACAGCTTCCGAGACCCGTTTTGTTAATTCCAGGTCAAATCCGGATTTTGTTCCGTCCCGGTCCATGCTGGTTAAAAGTATTTCACCTGCTCCGAGGCTAACTCCTTTTTTCGCCCATTCGATAACATCCAAACCGGTATCCTCCCGACCGCCCTTTATGTAAACGTTCCAGGAGTTTCCGGCTCTTTTGGCATCGATGGCCAAGACTACGCACTGACTGCCAAAACTGTTCGCGGCTTGTGTAATCAGATTGGGGTTTTGGACAGCCGCTGTATTTAAAGAAATCTTTTCCGCCCCGGCATAAATTATTTCCCTGACTTGTTCCAAAGTTTTAATCCCGCCGCCGACCGTGAAAGGAATAAAAACTTCCCTGGCAACTTTTTTTACTACATCCAGCATTGTTTTCCGGTTATCGATTGAGGCGGTTATATCCAAAAAAACCAGCTCGTCGGCCCCTTCCCGGTTATAGAACTTGGCCAGTTCCACCGGATCGCCGGCATCGGTTAAGTTGACAAAGTTAACTCCTTTAACAACCCGCCCGCGGTCAACATCAAGGCAGGGGATAATCCGTTTAGCTAACATTTAATGCCTCCTCCAAGTCGATTTTGCCTTCGTATAAAGCCTTACCCAATATTACTCCCTCGGCACCGATGTTTTTTAACTGCCTTATCTGATTAACCTCTGAAACACCTCCCGATGCAATAACCGGGGAATTAATCTCCTCGATCAGTTTTTTAAGGGATTTAAAGTTGGGGCCGCTTAAGCTGCCGTCTTTTGATATGTCGGTATAAATAAATCTTTTAGCGCCCAGTTCCTCCAGTTTTCTGGCGGTTTTAAAAACATTTAAACCGCTTTCAGTGATCCAGCCCTTTGTCATGAGAAGTCCTTCCTTTGCATCAAGACCGACAATAATTTGATTGCCGAACTGTTCAAAAGCCTCTTTCGCAAAATTGAAATCCTCTAAAACTATTGTCCCTAAAATTACCCTAAGTACTTTAATTTCCAGATATTTTTTGATAGCTTCCCGGTTTCTAATTCCTCCTCCCACCTCAATCGGTATTGTAAGCTCTGCAGCTATTTTTGAAATAATCCCGAAGTTTACGGTGGATCCTTCCCGGGCTCCGTCCAGATCCACAATATGTAATAAGGAAGCCCCTTTTTGCTGAAAGTCCAGAGCTACCTCCAGCGGATCAAGAGAATAAGTTGTAGACTGCCCGTAATCTCCCTGAAAAAGCCGGACACATTTTCCGCCTAAAATATCAATTGCCGGAATAATAATCATTTGCACACCTCCGTAAAATTTTTCAAAAGCATAAGCCCGGTTTTGCCGCTTTTTTCGGAGTGGAATTGGGTGGCAAAAATATTTCCCTTTTCAATAGCCGAAGCAAAAATTGCTCCATATTCGGTTTCACCGGCTACTACTTTTTTATCTGCCGGGACGCAGTAGTAACTGTTAACAAAATAAAAATAACTGTCATCTTTTATTCCCTGCATAACCTTTGATTCATTCTTCACTATACTAACACTATTCCAGCCGATCTCCGGTATTTTTAAGTTACCCTGAAACAGTTTGACTTCTCCCGGTATTATTCCCAGGCATTTTGTATCTCCTTCGTCACTAAAATCAAATAATAGCTGCATCCCGAGACAAGTTCCTAAAAAAGGTTTTCCTTTTTGAATTTCATCTTTGATAACCTGGTCAAGTTTTTTGGCTTGCAAATTTTTCATTCCGGTTCCGGCCGCACCAACTCCCGGTAAAATTAGGCCGGTTGAGGTTTGAAGTTTTAAAGGATCATCCGAAATAAAATTCGGTACATTCAATTTATCTAAGGCATTTTTAACCGAAGTTAAATTGCCCAGGCCGTAATCAATTATACCGATCATTTTATTACCTCCAAAATTCTGATTAGTCCGGCTATATCATCAATATAAATATCGGCCCCCCGGGGGAGATAGTTTTTCCTGAGATGCTCGCGCAGGCATATCGTTAAAGCTCCGCTTTTCTTTGCCGACTCAATTCCCTTATTGGAATCCTCGAGTATTATTGTTTTAGCGGGAGATGAATTTAATTTTTTCATCGCCTCAATATATCCGGCAGGGGAGGGCTTGGATTCCAAATCATCCCTGTCGCCAATTGATAAAATATACTTAAAACTATTTCTGTTTTTTAATCTGGGTATCACCTGGTCAATCCAAAGCCTTCTGGAAGAGGTAACAAGCCCGATGTTAAATTCCATAGAAACCAACTTCTCAATCAGCTTTTCTATATCTTTTGTCAGTTCGGATTCTTTATAAACTGAAACCGCCTGCCGGTCATAGGATTTAAAAAACTCATCTTTCTCCATGACCAGTCCGTTCTTTTTAGCTAAACCGTAGATCACTTTTGCCGTTGAGCCCAGTAAATCTCCCTTGATCTTTTCATAAATGTTTTTGCCCAAAAGACCGCTCAGGAAAATTTCTTCGTATTTTTCCCAGATAATTTCGCTGTTAACAATAACCCCGTCCATATCTAAAATGAATGCTTTAGCCATTTAATTTTTCTCCAGTTTTTTGATCTGTTGACCCAGATACTCCAGCATAGGCAGCCCTTTTAATTCATTTAACATAATGGCCATTGGTAGAAG
>DATDWU010000032.1:0-16947 GCA_035289525.1 Patescibacteria group bacterium
GTCGTGCGCGGCCGGGAACTGGCTTCCGGTTTGCCAAAATCAATCCGCGTCACTTCGGTCGAAATCCGTGAGGCGCTCTCTTCAACAATCGCCCAAATCATTAACGCCATCCACGAAGTTTTAGAAGAAACCCCGCCGGAATTATTATCCGATATTTTAGAACGGGGAATCATTATCACCGGAGGCGGTGCTTTAATTAGAGGCCTTGATAAGCGGGTGTCGGAAGAAACTAAAATCCCTGTTTGGGTGGCAGACGATCCGTTAACTACTGTTGTGCGCGGTTGCTATAAATTATTGGAAGATCTTGATTTACTGGCTAAAGTTAAAGTGACAGGTGGCTTAAAATAATTTGATTTCAATTGCTAATTCATAAAAACTTCTATAAACTGATTATTAATGGCTATCGATCAACTTCCTCCTCCAGGTGCTGCAACGATTGAAAGGCAGCCCAGTCCAGATGATTACCGGGCTTTAAGGATAAGAAATGATTTTCCTAGAGCTATTGCTGAAGCAATAGAAGGGCAAATGGGAAAAAGAGCTGTTGGTGGTATGTTTAACAGAGGTTTAATAGGAGAATCTATTGGTTTTGTGGAAGCTGGAAGAGAAAATAATAATCCCTTAAGAAGCATCAGAACTACAGTTCATGGAATGGAAAATCCTACAAAAACCTCACCGATTGAGGGAAAACCCGGTCAATATTTAATCTTAGAGAAACAGCCTCAATTTAACGTAAATACTCAATTCGAATTGCCAAACCATACCTTTATTGATCAAGCTCGGACTGAGCAACTAATCAGATTCTTGCAGTCCGTTGGGTATCAGGTAAATATTAATGTTCGGCCTACGGGTTGGAGGGATATTAGTATTATTACTAAAAATGGTCAATCGTTTGAACTAGATTTAGGCTGGGCAACTGCTGATGAAAAAGCTGCTTATCATAGGCAAAGTGCTCAAACAACACAATACGATTCTCAGAGAGATGACCATAAAAGAAAAGAGCAAGAGGTTTTTGAGAGTCGCGATGAGAGTAAGTTAAAACTTGGAATTACACCTACAAATAGACAGCACATTCCTGGAGGTATAAATCTGGATTCTACAAACACAGTTTTAAGCTATCTTGAGCAAAGCAAGGAACTAACGGAGGTGGTAGCAACTGGTTTGGTACAAGTTTTGAGTGGTAAACAATTCCCAACCTTAAGAATGGATTGGCTGTCTCCCCATGTGGTAGCAGGTATGAGCATGAGGCAAAGTAGTGCTGTAGAAGGAAGGGTCGATGCTACAGCCTTAGTTGAGCAGCAAGTTAGGGAAGAGATAGGCCTGGAGAGATTAGCCGGTCTTCCCAGAACTACGATGCTTGAACTAATGAGAATTGCGGCAGATTTAAAGGATCCCAAAAGGTCTAGATTTATGAAAAAGCATGGTTTTAAGCAATCTAGTGGTGCAGTTTTTTGGGGTGAACCAGGGACAGGAAAAAGTTATGCTGGACAAGCATTAGCAGAGGAAGCGGGATGTGAAAGGGTCGTTTTAAAGATTAGTGGATTTATGACAAGTTATATGCATGAAAGTGCCCGTAGAGTTGGGGAGGAGATTAGAAAAATTAAGCAAAGAGCCTCAGGTGATAGGCAAATTATTATTCAGATTGATGAAGCGGATACAATATTAAGGCCTATTGAAGGTAGAGATTCTGCCTCAAATCGTGATGCTTCAGAAATGAGAAGTATGTTGCTTCAGGAGTTTGAGGAACCTTCAGATGTTTTTTACGTTTTAACCACAAATTTAGACCCGAGAGATCCTTCTCAAGCAGACCCAGCTATTGTTAGAAATCAGAGATTGGGTAATCTGGTAGCTTTTGGCTTACCGGATGCTGAAGGTAGAGACATTATACTTAGAAAAGAGACAGACAGGAGAAGAGATGATGATTTATCTTGGGAAAGTGTTGATTTTGACTCTTTAAGAGAAACTACGAATGGTTTTTCGCAAGCAGATCTTCAGGAAGTTTTGACGATTGGCGCTTCAATGGCATATGATCCCGAAACTGATGGTGCAGTTGTTAATCAACAACATTTAGAACAAGCAGTTAATATTGTTAAATCCAGAAAACTACAGGAACAACAAATTCGCAGGGGAACCATGGTCATCAGTCAAATGGGAAGACCTCAATAGTAGAGTGATGATTAAGGCAATTCTTTTTGATATTGACGGTACTTTACTTAATACTACCGAATTAATTTACCGGGCTTTTGAACATTCTTTAAAAACCAATGGACATAAAGTTCTAGGCCGGAAGAAAATGGCCGGCACAATCGGTAAATCCCTGGAAGATTGTTATTTGGATTTTGCACCGGACGGAAATATTGAGCTTTTATCAAAAACCCACAATGAATTTCAATTGAAAAATCCGCATTTAGCTGAAGTTTTCCCGGATACTTTAAAAACTTTAGAGAAATTAAAATCTCTGGGATTTAAAATGGCCGGAATAACCAACCGTTGGAAATCCAGCGGAATTTTAAGCATTAAACACACCGGGTTAGATAAGTATTTGGAGTTTGTTTTATATAGGGATGATGTAAAAGAGCTGAAGCCCAGTCCTAAGCCAATATTCCGGGCTCTGAAAATGTTAAAAGCGCAAGCAGATGATGCAGTTATGGTTGGGGATTCGGAAATTGATATGGCTTGCGGAAAGAATGCCTCGGTTAAAACAATAGGTGTGACCTACGGATTCGGCGGTGAACATATTAGAAATTTCAGCCCTGATTTTGTAATTGATAGCTTATCGGAACTTCCTGAAATATTGGTATATTGAAAGATTTTTCTCTCTTTGATAACTTAGATCTTCTACAAAAAGGGAGGTGATTCACATAAGCAAACAAATCTACGAGGGGCAAAGCGCTTCCCAAGTTGGTCATAAAGTCCTAGACCTTATAGGGCTTGAAAGCAGCAAAGAAGCTAAAAACCCTCTTTTAAACTCAATTAGGGATTAAAAGAAAAGGTTAATTTAGCTTACGGCACGCTGGCCGAAGCGGTTGTTGTAAACTCTGGTTTGCAGCAAATATTCCCAGCAACAACTTTTAACTTTTTCAATAAATCCTAAATATTCATTTAAAAGAGAATTAAACTCAAGGTTTTTAGAGTCTTTGCGCGGATTCGCGTAAAAATTTAACTCTAAAGAGGAGGTGATTTTAAATGGCAGTTGAGAAAGTAAGTGCGTCATTTGTCCCAGCCGAGGTAGATCAGGAAGTTGGGAGAATGGATTCTGAAGGGTCCTCTGTAGAGGGTTGGGCAGTTGCTAGGGCCATAAGAAGAAGTAGGTTAAATGGAGGATATTTAGAGGATATATCTCCAGAGGCCATTACAATGGAAGGCGAAGGACCTGGATCTATAGTAGAGAGAGATTTGGCTAGCAGAGCATCAGAAGGAGCCAGAGGTTTAGTAGGAATGCGGTGGGTTATAGATAGGACGGACGGTTCAGCAATTGGTGCAGGTGTAAGAAAGGGAGCTATAGCGAGAGCTGATATTGCAGCAAATGGAGTTGCAAAATTGCATGCTCCGCGAACGACAGGAGGAAGAGGAAATGGTACAGCCTGAGATTCCTTAAGTGGAATCAGGGCGGTTGTTGTAAATATATATTTGCAGCGATTTTAATTGCAAAATCAACAATCAACCTTTCCAATTGAAAATCCCCGCGTTCTTGATTGAGCGCGGGGATTAATTTTTAACCCAAATTTATGTATAATAGCCTCTAATGATACGGACGCCCTTTTATGATCCGACGCTAAGTTATGAGGACAATTACGACAAAGGGCCTTTCAGTTCTTTCGCTTCAGGAGATAAATATATTCAGCAAGGTGAACCCCAACACGATTTCTTAGGCCACAAAGTCTATCTTCCTTTCGGGATTCCGGCCGGACCCTTATTAAATTCCAAATTTGTCAAAGGAGCCTTCGAGCAGGGATTTGATATCGCGGTTTATAAAACAGTCAGGAGTGAATTTTTCCCCTGCCACCCCTTTCCTAATGTCCTGTCGCTTGATATAAAAGGCGATTTAACTCCGGAAAAACTGGAGCAGCCCCTGATTGCAAATACAGACTACAAAGATCCGATATCGATAACCAACTCGTTCGGCGTTCCTTCAAAAAAACCGGAAATTTGGCAGGAGGACGCTAAAAAAGCCGTGAAGTATGCGGGAAAAGGACAGGTGATGATTCTATCTTTTATGGGAACGGTTAAGCCCAATCAAACTCAAGATGAATTTGTCGCCGATTATGTTTTAGCAGCAAAATTGGCTTACGAAACCGGGGCGAAGGTTTTAGAGGCGAATTTATCTTGCCCGAATATCGGTAATGAAGGGCTAGTTTGTTATAACCTGGAAGTTACTGAAAAAGTTGCAAAAGGGATCCGCGAAGTGATTGGAAATACACCTCTGGTTTTGAAGGTTGGTTTCTATAAATCAGATAAGGATATGGAAAAGTTAGCCGAAATAGTTAATGAATACGCGGATGATGTTGCGGGAATAAATACGTTGCAAGCAGAAGTCAGGGATATTCACGGCAATCAGGCACTACCGGGTCCAAACCGTCTGCGCTCAGGAATTTGCGGCCACTGTATTAAATGGGCAGGAATTGACTTCGTCAAAAGAATGGCCGATATAAGATTAAAGAATGGATATAAATTTAGTATTACAGGAGTCGGGGGAGTAACCTCGCCTGAGGATTATAAGGAATTCCGCGATGCCGGAGCAGACGTTGTCATGAGTGCCACAGGCGCAATGTGGAATCCAAAGATTGCACAAGAAATAAAAAGCACCTTGTAACTTCATTTAAATTAATTCCATAATAAAGATATGGAAGATCAAAGAGGTTTGATTCAACCAGTTTTTGTGGTAGTTGTTATTATTTTTGTAGTACTTATTTCAGGTGTCGGTATTTACTTATATAAAAATAATTCTGACCCAACTTCAGGTAAGCAGATTTTAATACCTTCTCCCAGTCAGTTGGTTTCTCCATATAAAGCTAGTATTGAAACTACTCAGAGTACGGATTCTGGTGAGTTAAGTAATTGGAAAACATATACAAGTAAGCAATGCAGAGTCTCGCTTGATTATCCTGGTGATTTAGAGGTTCTGACATCGTTTGATGATTCAGAGTTTGGGTGTCATGCTAGTTTCGGAGTAGTCGGCGACTCATCCAGAGCATTGATTTTTGGTACACCAATAGGAATGACCTGGGAAGACCTACTCAGACGCTACCCCGATGGCGAGCAGGTTGTCATAGGTGGTGCTCAGGGTATTCTAACTTCCAATCCGAAAACATTTAGCCATGCTGTTAATTTTATTAAGGGGTCAATAGCATTCCAGCTGTTATTAATTAATATAGATAAGCATAGTGAATCTGACTTAGTATTTAAGCATATCCTGCGATCAGTGAGATTTAACGGATTAGATTCTGATTATAATCAAACGTTCAAAACAGTATTTCCTGTTGAAGAATGAGTTCAGCAAGTTTAGATTGTCGAGTTGGGTAAGTAACTTTTCCTAAAGCAGGTTGTGTGATTATTCCTTGCTCAAAAACTGCTTTTCCTCTTAAAACTGTTTTTATAACTTTGTCTTTCAAGAATCCCACCTTCGGGGTGGGAGTTTTATAAAGAATTCTGCAATGCCGGAGCTGACATTATCATGAGCGCCACAGGCGCAATGTGGAATCCAAAATTAGCACAAGAGATAAAAGAAGCTCAAAAATACTAATCTCAGCAAAATATTCTCTCCTTAAAATTAAGATCCGACCTTTTTAGGCTTAATAAATCAATAACATTACCTATTTACATACCATTTTTCTCTTAATACAGTAATTCGAATGAATTAGGTGATTGACAAACAGAATGTAATATGTCTATATTAGTCTGTTTATGAAACCACCACGCAAAAGTAGATCAACTGCGGTTCATATGTTAAAACGAATCTTTAAAGATAGTCCACAAAACTTTATAACTCTTGAGGCTATATTTCGTGCTTGGGGTCGTAATATGAATGAAGAAGCTAAAAATAAGTCTTGGTTTTCCAATAAGTTACCGCACCTTAAGTATTATGACTTAGTAAAACCTGTTTATTCATACGAACAAAAGCCGAGAAAACTAGAGGGAATTGAATTAACGCTAGAAGGAAGAAGGGAGTTGAGAAGAGGGGGAAGTGGAATCGTACAATCAACTTTATTCAGTCCTCTTGCAAACGATCAGGAAGTAATTTCTTCTAAAAATGAAATTGATGTAAAAGATGTGCTCGAAGTTATTAGAAAATTAAAAGAAACTAATCCGGATTTTGAGGTTACGTTTAATTTGGATGTAAAGTTAAAACAAGTATAGTGGAGAGATACTTGGGAATGGCATTAGTTGAACCTGGTACTATTTCCAATAGTACGGGATCATGATTCAGCAATACAGTTTAGCGGCCGCTAGATAGTAACCATCTCAAGTACCTCTCCATTATCGTTTGTTAGCCTCAAAATGTCAAACTAAGCAGGAAAAACTACTTTGCCTGTGGCTCCATCCATAATTTGTCCACTATCAATATAGTTTAGTGTTAGATTTGTTGAGTTGGCTGGTTGTCTTCGAGTTTTTTAACTCTTTTCTTGAGTCCGCCGATCTCTTGATCATGATCATTGAATCTTTGGGAGTTAATAATCTCTTCTTGGCGTGAAGCGAGTACCTCTTTTAACACCTTATCAAGTGTAGTCATGACCAGGTCGTGTTTCTGGTTAAATTCTTCTCTAGTGACAAATTTTTCTTCTTGATCGCTAACTTTAGCATTCAACTTGACAAACTCTGTGATCAGTTCATCGATTTTAGCGTTCAGTTTGAATAGATCAGTATTCTTTGGCATTGGGGATTAATTTAACAAGAATACGCTGATAATTCAATACAGAAATTAATTTCTGGGAAAAACCACCTGCCCTGTGGCGCCGTCTGGAATTAATCCATTCTCAAAAACTGTTTGGCCGCGGATGACTGTTCTTAAAACTTTTCCTTTGATTTCCATTCCCACAAACGGCGTCCAGCCGGCTTTGGTAAATAATCCTTCGTTGGAAATTGTTTGCGGGGCATCCAAATCTACTTCAACATAAGTATCCGGCTGTTCGGGGATATTGAAAATTTTCCTGGGGTTTACAGAAGTCATATCAATTAACCGCTCGATCGTTAATCGTTTTTCGTTCACAGCCTGAAGTAAGAGTGGCAGAGTCGTCTCGAGTCCGGGTACACCATTCACAACTTTATCGCCCATTTTCTCATCCCAGGTGTGGGGGGCGTGATCGGAGGCGATAATGTCAATATCATTGATATTTGCCCAAAGATAATCAATATCTTCCTGCTGGGCGAGAGGTGGGCGCATCATACCGAAGTGTTTAAGATGAGTTACATCATCAACGGTTAGATACAGGTGATGCATGGCCGCCTCACAGGTAATATTTAAGCCTTCGGATTTGGCCTGTTTAATAAGTTCCAGCTCAAATTTGCGGGCAACATGGCAGACATGAAGCTTATTTTTGTGTTTTTTAGCTAAAGTTATGGCTTTGGCTAAAGTTTCCTCCTCCGCATGGACCATTAGCGGCTTATCTGTTGGCCACTTTGAAAAAATGAAATCCAGTTCGGCGTTATCTTCAATTAATAAAGGCCCGGTGGTGTGGTTCATATAAACTTTTAAGCCGAAGACCTTAGAACGGACTGTTTCGAAATATTTTGCTGCATCTTTGGTGGCACCAAAATGGAAGCCTACGTCACAATAGATTCTAGATGTACCTGCATCCGCAGGAGATCCTTCGCTACCGCTCAGGATTGTCCTCGATGCGAGGGCAATTTTCTCTTCCAAAGCAGGGGGATTGGTAATTGGATTCGGGTTGTTAGGCATATCTAAAACCAATGTATAACCGCCGGCAATCGCGGCTTTAGTGCCCGTTTCAAAGTCTTCTTTTTGGGTGGAACCGGGTTCGCGGAGATGGACATGGGTATCTATTAGGCCTGGAAGCTGAATTATATTAGACATTATTTTTTCTTGTACTTTTGGCAGCAAAAGTACCAAAACTGGCTCGCTGAGAACGGTCTGCTGAAATCTCCGCTCGACTAACCGGGGAATGGCACCCCTTCTGTCTTACGCTTCGCTTCAACAGGCTTCCCCTGGTAGTCTAGCTACGATTTCTTAACGCAGCTGCGTTCAAAGCTTGCTTTAATCAACTCTTTTAGATTGTTTTAAATAATTAACTGTTTCCGTATACAAATCCTCAGAGATCATTCTTTTCTCCAAGTAATAATCCAGTAAATCTTTAAGTTTTAAAGGCGCATAAAACTTATATCCGGCCTCTTCAATCATCTCTTTTCCTCCTTCATCCCGGTCAATTAAGACAACCAATCCTAAAACTTTATAGCCTAATTCTTCGGCCACTTTAAAAGCCCGGAATTTTGAGGCGCCTTTTGTTATAACATCATCAATGATCAAAATTGTTTTGCCATTGCCTTTTGGTGCGTCTGTCGCGGCTAAAATTCTGGGACTGCCGGGCGAATCGTCTTTGTCAAAGAGAGTGACATATGGGATTCCTGTAATCTGTGCATAGTCTTTGGCGTAGGGGATTGCCGCGTTTGGAATGCCGGTACATAAATCGGGATTCTGTTTAAGCTTCATTTCAGCCATACACTCGGCAATTTTCATATTCAAACTATCAGGCATTTTTCTTAAATTGACTTTGACTGGTGAAAGTGGAGCCGTCGGATTTTGTTCATGGTGAACAAAAGCAAATTCTTCTTCATTTTCCCTGAAATCTATCGGGCTGGTATCCCGTTCAACATAATAGAACTCAACTTCATCATCCTGACCAAATCTTCTTCGTCTGACTTTGGTATGAGTCTTGGTATCTAATAGCAGATCAGCCAGTTTTTGTTGAGATTTGGTTAGGTTGTTCATTTTTAATTTCGACGTATCCTTTTTGCACTTTCCATAAGTTCGTCATAGGTGGATGGGTGAGGAAGTGTGCGGGCTTTGATTAACACAATTTCAGGTAATCCGGACAGTCTTCTAAAAGCTCGTGAGAAAGCATCCTCACCTGTTTCATGATTTTCGTTTGAAGGAACGTCTCTGTTATATGTATAAGTACCATTAGGGGGACAAAACATTTCTCCTATTTTCAAATAATCAACAAGACCTCTTTTTGAGAAATGACCACAACCAGATTCAATACTACACATTTTTTATAACCTCCGTGATTTGATTATGCAATTGTTCAGTTTTTGCTCTGGCGGCTTGTGCAAAGTCTGCACCAGGGCTGGCATAAATTATACCCCTCGAGCTGGTGATTATAATTCCCTGTTTTTGGGAGTTTAAGCCATTTTTGACAGATGATTCCAAATCACCGCCCTGAGCGCCGATGCCCGGAATTAGAATCGGAATGTCGCCAATAATTTCCCTGACTTTTTTTAGCTCCTGAGGATATGTAGCGCCTACTACTACCGCACAATTTCCCAGAGTATTCCAATTTTTAGCGATATTTTCGGCGACTAACTGGTAAAGAGGCCGACCGTTCATCTGAAGTCCCTGCAATTCATCGGAGCCGGGATTTGAGGTCCGGACTAAAACAAAGATGCCTTTATCTGCCTGACTTAAAAACGGACCGAGTGCTTCTTTGCCTAAATAAGGGTGAACGGTTATGGCATCCGCTTTTAAATTTTCAAATGCCATTTTAACGTATCCCTGGTTGGTATTGCCGATATCGGCTCTCTTGGCATCTAAAATTACCGGAATATCCGGGTAAGCCCCCTGGAGATATAAAAAAGTATTGTACATCGCTTTCCAGGTTTCAACTTGAGCTTCGTAAAATGCGCTGTTGATTTTGTAAGCGCAAACAAGATCGTTAGTGGAATCAATAATTCCCCTGTTAAAATTCAGAATTGAATTTTCTATCGAATCGGTTTTAACCGATGGGGGGAGTTTGTCGTAATCGCTATCAAGTCCGACACAAACAAATTTGCCTTCGTTCCACTTTTGCTTTAATTTATCGATAAATGAATCAGGCATCTGATAGATTCTATCTATTTTCTATTATTTATTCAACGCGCCAAATAACACTTGACTAACCGATAAAATTTTCTTATATTTCCAGAATAATGTCGGAGACTGTTAATCATTGGTCAGTTGCTGAATATATTCGGGGCACAGCCGGGGTTCAAGGTGCGATGCAGATTGACACATCGCCTCATCTGCTGGGGCCGGTCAGGCAGATAATAGCCTCAGCCCGTGATCAATACGGGCTTACCGGACCGGGAATTGATATGGCCTCCCCGCAACAACCAGAAATGTCTCATGCGGTAGCAGATATGCTTGCGCATTTGGCAGATAGATTAAGAGGTAGGGATACAAGATTGCTTGATGCGGCTTTTGTATACTGGATGGCTTCGGGCGCGGAACATAAAGCTGGGGAAGCAGTGAAAATAATTGCCCCAACTAATACCCGGGGTAGGTTAATGCATGCAACTTTAAAACTTATTTATGCAGCTGATACTTTTGATGCTCTTGAAAAAGTTTTTATAAATCCATCGTCCTGGTTTAGACTTAGAGAGGATTCATTGCGTTCTGCGCTTAATTTAGTGACGGATGGAGGAAGACTGGAGCCAGCACAACCCTCTTGGGATGTAGCCGATCCACTTCCTCATCGAAGATGGGAAGCTTATGTCCGTACAAAAGGATGGTCTGGCAGACGATAATTTGGTATATTTGGCTCCATGCTGGCTGCTCTGCAAAACAACCTCAAAGTCTTCTTAAGTTTGCTTTTTCTTTCTGTGCTTTTAAGTCTTGGCGATTATCTTAAAATCCTAAACCTCCCGAAATCTTTATTACAAAAAGTAACCATCCCGATTCAGTATGGACTGTACCAAAGCTCTCTATCTGTCACCCGCCAGTTTGAATTCGTTTTAAACGCCCGTAAAGCCAGCCAGGAAAATAAAGCTTTATCGGAACAATTGGCTTTG
The DNA here is from genome assembly GCA_035289525.1 of Patescibacteria group bacterium. Lineage (GTDB taxonomy): Bacteria > Patescibacteriota > Microgenomatia > Daviesbacterales > UBA10151 > JACPKO01. The sequence goes on from DATDWU010000032.1 coordinate 10,999, forward strand.
GTTTTATCTAAAAATGCCGATCTGAGGAAAAAATTAGCTGAGGCCGAGAGCTTTTCCGAACAAAAAAAAGCTTTGCCTGATCAGACTTTCAATTTGACTCCGGCCAGGCCGATGGGGCATACCCGCTATTTATTTATCGACCGCGGAGGAGAAGACGGAATCAAGCCTAATCAGGTGGTAATTTTTGAGTATAATTTCATCGGTAAAATTGCCGAGGTTGAACCAAAAAAATCCAAAGTTATTTTAGTGACCGATCCTGATATGCGGGTGTCAGCCTTTTCCCAGTCTGAAGCCGGCCGGGCAAAGGGGGTTTTATTGGGTCAGTTCGGGTCGGAAATGATGCTTGATAAAATACTTCATGAGGAGCCGGTTAAAGAAGGAGATTTGGTTTATTCGGAAGGCCAGGAAACCGAAATTCCGAGGGGTTTAATTTTAGGCCAGGTCAGTCAGGTTATTGAAAAAGATAATGATGTTTTTAAGCGGGCTAAAGTTAAACCGGTTTTTGATATTGCAGATCTTGAGGTAGTGTTTGTGGTGGGAGAGTAAGATGTTGACTAATTACAAAGTGTCCAAGATACAAGAAACAAACATTGAATTTAAGATAAATAACTAAAAATCTTAAGAATTTGAATTTTAAGTATTGGTAATTGTTTGGGGTGCTTGTATCTTGTTTCTTGGAAAACTTATATAAGTTATGAAAACATTTTTGTTATTGCTGATTTTATCTTCTTTTATCCAAAGCGCTTTTTTGCCGTTTAACCTGGTACTTGTTTTACTGGTGGCCCGGAGTCTGGCGGTCGAGGACCGGAATAATTTAGTATTGGCCTTTGCCGGTGGGTTGGCGCTTTCTTTTTTGACTCAGACTAATCTCGGCTACTGGCCGCTGGTTCTTGTTTTGACTGTTAAGCTGACCGGAATGATCAAAAAATTGCCGCTTTCCTTTAACCCGTTGATAATTTTTTTAAGCGGAATCGTTATTGTCTGGGCAGTAGCCTTAACCGGCTCGGTATTTATCAATGAAAAAATTCAGATTTCTAATCATTTAATCGAATCGGTTTTGATAGTGCCTGTCTTTTATCTGGTCAGAGCCTGGGAGGAGAGGTTTGTTGTCAAAGGCACAATTAGGCTGAAAATGTAATACGAGACACGCACATTTATGAAAAATAGATTCGGTAAAGCATTCGGCGATGAGCTAAAAAAAACTGCCAGGGTTTCCGGGCATTTCCACCGTCAAAAAGTAAGCCCGTTTGAGATAGGCGAAAATTTATTATTTATAGGCTCTGACGGAGACGAGGCAACTAATCTTATAAGCCCCTGGACTAAGTCGCTAATTGCCATACTCCTGATCGGCATCTTCGCCCTTCTAACAGGCAGGGTTTTCCATTTGCAGGTTGTCAGGGGAAAAGAAAATCTGGAACTGGCCGATTCCAACAGAATTCAAATTAAAACGGTTCATGCGCCAAGAGGGGTGATTTATGACAGGAATGGCAAAATTTTAGCTGCCAATGCGCCGGGTTTCCGTGTCTTGAGTGCCAGTAGTTCGGGTAGTCAGAAAGCCGTATATATAACCCGGGAAGAGGCATTAAATTGGGAAGTCAAAGACGACCCCAGGCTTATAAATCTGGAAATCGATTCTTTGCGGACTTATGCTTTTAACGAGAAAGCCAGCCATATTTTAGGCTATTTAAGTGAAATAACCGGTGATGAGTTAAAACAGGAAAAATATTCCAATTACAAAATCGGCGATAAAATAGGTCGAAGCGGTATAGAAGAAGCCTACGAAAAAACTTTAAAAGGTATTGACGGCGGGGAAATAATAGAAGTTGATGCCTCGGGCAGACGGCTACGGACTATCCGGGAAAAGCCGGCCGTCCCGGGTCAAAACCTGATTTTAACTGTTGATATTGATTTGCAATCCCAGGTTTTTGACCGGCTTTCGGATGCCGTTAAAAAAGCCGGCAGCTGCTGTGCCGCCGCCGTGGTGACCGATCCTAAAACCGGTGAGATTTTAGCTCTGGTTTCACTACCCGGTTATAATCCCGGGCAATTAGGGCAAGCTCTGGTTGCGGCCAACTCGCCACTACTTAACAGGGTAATTGCCGGAGAGTATCCGCCGGGTTCAACTTTTAAAATTGCCTCCGGTCTGGCCGGATTGGAATCGGGAAAAATTACCGCGGAGACTAAATTTGAAGATACGGGTATTATGGCTCTGGGGCCTTATACTTTTGCCAACTGGAATTTTACTCAATATGGCCGGAAGGAAGAAGGGTTGCTGGACTTGCCGGCCGCCCTTAAGCGTTCTAATGATATTTTCTTTTATCAGCTCGGACAATCGGTCGGTGAAAAGGGGATTGCTGAAGTTGCAAAAAAGCTGGGTTTTGGTAAAAAAATAGGTATAGATATTTTGGGCGAGGAAGCGGGTTTAGTTCCCGATCCGGATTGGAAGAAGAAAAATATCGGAGAAGTTTGGTATCCCGGCGATACTCTGCATATGGCTATCGGACAGGGGTTTTTACTTTCAACCCCGCTGCAGGTTTCCAATCTAATTTCCTTTATCGCTTCCGGTGGCAAACAATACCCGCCCCACCTGGGTCTTGAGATTAAGGACAGTAAAAGAGGTTCGGTTAAACAATTCAAATATGATCCGGTCAGAATAGATGCCAATATGAATTATCTCAATTTAATCAAAACCGGTTTGGAAGAAGTTCCCAAAAGCGGCGGCACAGCCTGGCCTTTTTTCACTTTTCCGGTCCGGACCGCCGGAAAAACCGGAACGGCCGAATTTGGCGATGTCAAAAAGACCCATGCCTGGTACACGGCATATGCGCCGGTTGATGATCCGAAGATAACGGCGACGGTTCTGATTGAAGGGGGAGGAGAGGGGTCATCGGTGGCCTCGCCGGTTGTTAAAGAAATCTTCCGCTGGTATTTTTCACCGGATAAAAACAATTTGATACGGGATATTGGAGCTATTGCCACAGATTCGGCGAAGATTTTGGGAGAATAATTAGCTAGCGTGTAGCGTGTAGCGTGTAGCGTGTAGCAAGTGGTACTCTTTGTTTATGGAGGATCTGGAATTTCTTCTGGTGCTGCATTCAATTGAAGGCCTCGGTCCGGCGAGGATTAAGAAACTTTTCGATTACTTTGGCAGCTTTGAGGCTATTTGGAAGGCGAAAACAGCTGAATTTGGTCAATTTAAGTTTCCAGAGCCTTTAATCCAAAACCTGAAGTCTGCCAGATCAACCCTTGATCCTGATGAATATTCCTCAAAGCTTCGAAAATCAGGTATTAAAGTCATTACCATTTTTAATGACAATTATCCTGAAGATCTGCGGGAAATCCATGGCGCGCCGATGATTATCTATTATAAAGGGATTATTGATGACGAGGTTTTGGAAAGATGTTTTGGGGTCGTCGGGACCAGAAAACCGACAGGCTACGGACGGGTGGTGACTGAAAAATTAACTAAAGATTTAGTACAGGCGGGGTTGACTATAGTTTCCGGATTAGCCCGCGGGGTGGATACAATCGCCCATACAGTAACAGTTGCTGCAGGTGGAAAAACCCTAGCAGTTCTGGGGGGAGGGTTATTCCAAATTTTCCCTCCCGAAAATTTAAAATTGGCAGAAAAAATAGCTGACGGCTTTGGCGCTGTTTTAACCGAATTTCCCCCTGCTTATCCGCATTTGGCCGGTAATTTCCCCGCGCGCAACAGGATAATTTCCGGGCTGTCCAAAGGAGTTTTGGTAACCGAGGCTGCTGAAGATTCGGGTTCTTTAATTACTGCCAGACTAGCTTTAGAACAAGGTCGAGAAGTCTTCGCAGTCCCCGGTCCAATCACCTCGAGTATGTCGGAGGGAACTTCGGTTTTACTCAAAGAAGGCGCAAAGCTGGTTTCATCTGCCGAAGATATTCTTGAAGAATTAGGAATTAAATCCGGCCCGGCTGTTAAAGTTGCTGATTTAAACTTAAGCCCGCAGGAGAAAGAGATTTTGGAGTTGATTAAAGATGAAAGCAGGCATGTAGATGAAATTGCCCGCGAACTGAAAAAGAAAATCTCCGAAGTCTCGGGAATACTTTTAAAGCTGGAAATAATGGGAGTTGTCAAAAACCTGGGAGCAGGAAATTATATTAAGATTTAGTCGGAGTCCCAGGTTGGGCCAATAATCTTGAAAACCCGAAAGGAGTTACAGAATAAATTTTACGGCGAGCCACACCTCCTCGTGCTAGAGTTTCGGCTACAGCCTCCCTTTGTGAAGTCAGCATTGTCCAGCTCTCAAGTCTATTGCAGGCCTTATAGACGGCCCCATTAGTGGGACTAGCAGGTTTTAAAGATTCTTTTAAGTCTGGTAAAATCTCATAAGCATAAAACTGACGAGTTGTCCCTTTTTCCCAAGTGGCAGCAATTTCTAGTATTCGTGTTTCTAGAGATGTTAAGGTTGTAGGAATTGCAATTTGCCTTTCTCCTACTTGATGGAGTTCTTTTCTCCTTTTTCTTAGATGAGGAATATTTCTTTCTGAACCGGCCTGGCTTTCCGAATCTAAATGGACACTTCTATTAGTCATCGCGAAATTATATAAAATTATCTCAACAAATTCAAGTTATAGGCTATTTACAGAAGCTATTACAAATGCCAAAATGGGAGTATGATTTCTAAGGGAAAGCTTCTTATATCGACCCGCTTCTAACCCCGGGTTGTCAAGCTAGATTAAAAAAAGCTGGAAATAGTGGGAGTTGTTAAAAACCTGGGAGCAGGAAATTACATTAAGATCTAAATAATGCAGCTACAGCGGCTGTACCAGTCACTTCAGGCATGTATTTCTTAGCGAGAGCAGCCAAAGCTTCTTGTTCATTATTGATCAGTAGTTGGCCAACATATTCTCCTGCTAATTCATGCATTGCGCCAATTAAACCTCCCACTGTTTCAGGTTTCCACCCACGAGCAGTTGATTCAAAAACTTTTATATCGGCAGCTAAATTTGCTATACCAGCGGATGGGTAGAAATAAGCAAAAACATCGTTTGCTGGATGGTAAGTTATAGCAGTTACTTTAACCTGACCGGATTCCCTTCCGTGGGCCTCTTGAAGCCTTCTTTGTAATTCCGGGTCTTCAGTCGTAATTGTGGTTGAGGTTTCTATAATAACTGGCGCTTCGGGAAAAGATTGCTGAATCTGAACAAAACCAAAACGAGCTGCTCCTCTGGGTTCAATGCTCGCATAACGGAAATCCTCAGGTTCTAGAGTCGCCATAACTTTGTCAATCATGCCATTGGCTGCTTCAGGATTCCAAGATTTTGGCTCAAGGCCCACAAATAATATATTTCCAGGCAAATTTACAATATCCCCGTCTCTACCACCCGGAATAAATTTCAAATAAGGAGGTTTATGTATTGGAAGATCCCGAACTATAGTTAATCCGGAAGTTTGCTCGACTGCTGTTCTTAAAGGATTTTCTTGTCCACGGTCTGCTGCCATGGTTTGGATTTTATTCATTCATTCATTCATTGTCAATAACTTTCCGTAAGTTTGAACTTGATAAACAAAGACTCAAATGCCAAAATGGGAGTATGAGTTTGACAGAAACAACTACCGGCGTCTCCCGCGGTAAGCTACTTATATTGGTATTATCAGTCATCGCTGTGATCAGTTTGGCAATAGTTTACGTCCACGAGGCCAACCCTTTTAACCGGGCGATTAAGGGCAATTACAAACCCGGTCTTTCTACCGAGATAGATACTATGGTCGGGCGGGCGCAAAAACTTTACCGTGACCGCAAAGCGCTGGGAGTAGATTTTTCAACCGGCCCCTGTTTAACCAACGACCTGGCCCAGGATTGGGTGGCGGATATCGCCCATAATCCGCGGGAAAGAAGCGACAATTTAGCCGAAAACCAATGCCCGGCTTTTCTGGAGGGGAGGGCTAAACATTTCGTCGAACTGGATGTCCAG
>DATDWU010000033.1:0-6898 GCA_035289525.1 Patescibacteria group bacterium
CGCACCCCTGTTCCCCGATCAACATTCCAAACTCCATCCTTTAAAACTTCTCTTAGTAAATTTAAATATTGGTATTCAGGATGTTCTCTTTTTTTCATATTTGAATTATGAATCAGGAATAATGAATTTTGCCTTTTTTGCATAATTCATACTGCATTATTCACGATTCCAATCTATACTTGTTGCTCAACTTTTTGCGGAGTTACTCTTCCCCCCTGGTGCTGGCCGCGGTAAGCTACAGATTCACCATCAATTTTAAAGAAAACCATATTACAAATCCTGGCGCCCATTTGGAGTTTGACCGGAAACGGCGACAGGTTAACCATCCCAAAAGTTAATTTGCCTTTATAACCGGGGTCGGTTTTGGAGTTTAACATTAAGATTCCGGCCCGGAAAAGCGAGGTCCGCGGGTAAACCACAGGCATTAAATCATGAGGCGTATTTACTACTTCCAGTGTTTGGGCAAGATAATATTGCCCTGGTTTGATTGTTACTGTCTTCTGCTTCTTGCCTGCTGTTTCGTGCTTCGCTATCTCTTTAGTTTGAACTCCCTTTCGTTTACCCAAGCCTGCTTCGCCGTCAGCTTCGATAAACGCCCCACCTTTAGTAATTTGAAAAATTGCCCCCAGCCTAAAATCAATCCCCACTCCCTCTGGATTTTCCAGTTCGCGAGGCCCGAGGTTTTCGACCAAAAGCTCTTCTTTTATTCTTATTAAAACTTGATTTATACCTAAAACTGCCATGAGACTAATTCATAATTAAGAATTTAAAATTCAGAATTAAATTTAGAATCTAGAATTATTAATTTTGAATTCAATTCTGAACTCTGAATTATGAATTCTGAATTTTCTTCTTCCCGCGGATATTGGAAACTTCCGGCTTGTCTGAGCCACCATACCGGTTATTAGGATTATTATCATAAGAACGGGCAACCGGCTCCTGGAGTTTTTCAAAAGAAAAAGCACAAATCGGGCTTCCTTCATAAATAATAATTTTCTTGCCCCTTAAAAACGTCCCGAATTCAAGTACCGGGCAACCGTCCCAACCGGGGTCAAACCTGGCGGCTGTTGAATGGACCACAACGCCAATTCGCGCTAATGATGATTTTCCATGAAGATGGCCGACAATATCATCAGGTAGAGTTAGACGCTCAGCAGTTGTGGCAATGACGAATTGGTCATCGGTCAAAATGAACGGCTGGCCGGGTTTAAGCTCAACATACTCCATCATCGATTCCATCTCTTCCTTCGAAGTATGAAGAGTATCAATTGTCTCCCAACCTTGTTTCTTAAAAACCTTTAGATGTTTGCCTAAATGAAAATCAATTGTCACTTCATCCACAACTGAGTCCAGGTCAGCAGGCATAGGATCAATTTTGATCAGTCCATTTTTAATATGTTCTTTAATCGACCAATCCGGAAGTGTGCCGATAATATCTGTAATTTTTTTGTTTCCCATAATATAAAGACTGTCATTGCCCTGAAGAGGGGAATCCAATTAGCAAAGAGTGGTTGGCATTTTATTAATATTCCAGTTAAACTTCCAAACTCTCCTTATTTATTGGATCCCCGCCTGTGCGAGGATGACAAAACAAAACTTAACTAACTTATCTAAAAAAGGGGTTTTAATCAAGTAGTCAGATTAAATGAAGCAGAAATCTTTTTCCAAATTTCTTCACTAATCTCTTCCTTAGATTTACTTCCATCTAAAATTACCGAAGTATCCATATTCTCGAAAACCTCCAAAAACCCATTCCTCCGAATTCTTAAAATTTCTGAATCCGAATTATTGTATGCATGAATCTCGCTGTCATGCGCCTTTGCTTGGCGGTTCATAATTTCTTCCTCCGGCAAGTCAATTAAAATACTCAAATCAGTTTTTAAGTGTTGCGAGGCTTTTTCTGCTTGGATTTTAATAAAGTCCTTATCCAACCCTTCCTGATAGCCTTGATATATGATCGTCGAAGCAATAAACCTGGTTAGAACGACCCACGTTCCCTTTTCTAAAGCTGGGAGAATCAAATCGTTAACCAAAGAATGAAGTGCTTTTAAAATCAGTTCCAATTCTTCATCAGGCGTTAAAACCCCAGCCTGTTTTTTTTCTAACAGCTGTTGCCTATATTTTTCAGCATGCTCAGTTCCGCCCGGATGACGCACCGAAATAGCCTCAATTCCTGAATCCTGAAGTTTTCTAATAAGAAGATTAGCCTGAGTAGTTTTACCAGTGAATCCCTGGCCCTCAATAACAATAAATTTTCCATTCATAAATATATTATGCAGCTAATGCTCCTCTTACGCAAAAATGATCGTATAAGAACGCCAAATCCTCAGAACTTCTAACCACAGCTAGCTTCCTTAACCCTTCATCAAAACCCTCATCCCCACTAAATCTAAAACCTCCTTTATCATGAAATACCAAGCCTCCCCTACTATAAAGCGCTTTCCAAGCTCCAACTATAGCATCTATCGCAACTTCCATATGAACCTCAGGAAATTCCGCTTTTAATCTCGCGTCTTTTACAGGTTTTCCCAACTCTGAAGCAAATCTTTGATAGGTCCTTAAGAATTCCCAACCTTGCCTAACCTCTGGCTCATGCCCTGGAAAACGAGCAATCATTGCAGGATTCTCCTCAAACCTAGGGTAGACTCTCTGATCTATTCTTGCCCTAACCCTATCCGCCCAACGAGGACTATTAACTGGAGTCCCAAAAGCATAAGCCCCATTTACAATAGTTGCTAATTCATCAAGGCTAAGTTGTCCCGTTTCAGTTAAGCCAGCCAGGCTCACAAAAGCCTGATCTATATCAAATCTCTCAAAATTAGGGAATTTTTTATTAATTATTACCAACACATCATTAGGAACTACCCTAACTAACTTCTTTTCTGGGTAAATATAAACAATTCGATTTTCTTGATTAAAGTGACTAATTACCCCACCAACAGCCATAACAGGCTTAACAGCAAATGATTCTTCATAAAGAGTTTTTAGTAACCAGCTGCCAACTTCACCTGAGCCTCCCAATCGTCGTCGCTTAACCTGTTCTACTTCTTCTCTTTCATTTGAGTCAGCATTAGGCGAGGATTGAGGCCTTGGAGAACTCGCTAAACGATTATAAAGATCAACAGGCAATCTAGATGATAGAAAATTTCTGCTCCGCTCCTCATCAAGCGGGTGAAGCCAATTTATTGGGATTGGGGATACTTCAGCTGGCGAGATTTTTATAATTCTAGCTTTAGAATCAGGTCGAGGTTCACCCATTCAGTTTATACAGCTTTCTGCTTACTCGCCGCTTCTATGAAACCCAAAAACATAGGATGCGGATCTAAAGGCCTGCTCTTTAATTCCGGATGGAACTGGCTTCCTGCAAAATAAGGGTGATCTTCAAGCTCCATGATTTCAACCAACTTATTATCCGGGCTTTGACCCACCACTTTAAAACCGTGTTTTTCCAGAGCCGCCCGGTAATCGTTATTAACTTCATATCGGTGCCTGTGTCTCTCCGAAGTCTTTTCTTTACCATAAAGAGCTCTAATCTTACTTCCCGGCTTTAATTCCGCTTCCCATGCCCCCAGTCTCATAGTTCCTCCGTAATCCCGTTTTAGTAATTTCTTAACCTGGTCAGGCATAATATGGATCACCGGATCTTTGGTATCAGGATCAACTTCAGTAGTATGCGCATCTTTTAAGCCTAAAACATTACGGGCAAACTCAACTACAGCCAGCTGCATTCCGTAACACAAGCCTAAATAGGGGATTTTATTTTCCCGGACATACTTTACGGCGGCCACCTTTCCTTCAACATCCCGTGAGCCGAATCCGCCTGGGACGATCACACCGTCAAATTTTGCCAGCTGCTGAGGACTTTCCTCCAGTTTCGAAGCATCAATCCAGGTTATTTCAGGCTTAACTCCGACCTTGTATGAGGCGTGTTTGATCGCCTCCAGGACTGAAATGTATGAATCCATCAGAGTAAAATCGCCGGTGGTAAAGTATTTACCGACTATGCCGATTTTTACAGTTTTTGTGGCTTTTTCCGAAGACTCAACGAACGCCCTCCACTCCTTCAGGTCGGTTTCTTTTCTTTTGAGTCCCAGTTTCCCTAAAATCCTGTCAGTCAGGCCCTGCTCTTCAAATTTAAGCGGCACAGAATAAACATTTTTAACATCGGGCGCCGAGATAATATCTTCAGGCTCAAGACCGGTCGAGATTGAGAGTTTTTTGACTCTGGAAGCATCTACCGGTTTTTCGGCCCTGGCTAAGATTATATCCGGCTGGATACCGACAGCATTTAAATCCCGAACGCTCATCTGGGCCGGCTTGCTTTTCATTTCACCCAGAGAACCGGGTATCGGCAGATAGGTGATGTGAATGTGTAAAACGTCGTCATGACGTTTTAATTTTAACTGCCGGTTGGCCTCAAGGAATAAAACATTCTGGTATTCACCGGCTGTGCCTCCTATCTCAACAATAACAATATCGGCGTTTTTGCTTTTGCCGGCATGCTTAACTCTGTTTAAAATTTCTTCGGTGATATAAGTGACTATATCGACACAGGCTCCGTCATATTCTAAATTGCGCTCACGCGAAATTACCGACAGATAAATTGCTCCCTGGGTGGCTATGTTATTTTTATTTAGTGATTCTCCGAGATATCTTTCGTAATGGCCCAAATCCTGATCGGTTTCGGTTCCGTCATCCAATATGAAACACTCTCCGTGTTCAATCGGATTCATCGTTCCGGCATCAACGTTAAGATAGGGATCCATTTTTATGGGAGCGACTCTGTAGCCTGCAGCTTTTAAGAGGAGAGCAATCGAGGCAGTTGCAATGCCTTTTCCGATACCACTAATAACGCCACCGCTAACAAAAATATACTTCATACATAACTCCTAACTGCTCGCTATCAATAATTAATCTTTTCTAACAAACTGTCAATATTGAAAAATTACTACAGGGGATCTAAGAATTACGAAACTCCGGTTTTCCGAGGCCCTCGATATAGTACCAAAACTGGTTAAAAAAATCAATAAATCTAAGCTATTGTATGCTAGAAGCCTTTATGATAGATTTCCCCTGTTGCCTAAAAAACATATGGCTATACATGAAAGACAGGCTAGTCAAATTTTTTCATCATTGCTTGGTCCTGATTTTTCTCTTCGACCTCCAGTGGCCGCTGAGCCTGCGAAACTAGAAACTACTGCTGAAAATCCTAGAGAAGTACTTAAGGGTAGGAGATTGGGTGAAATTGGATATACAAAGAGCGGACTTGTAAAGGAAGCCTTGGAGGATATTGCAGATGTTCTGAGACAAAGAGGGTTTGATGCAAGAGTCGTAGTTAACTATAAAGAAAAAGGTGACCCGGATTTTAGAGGAAAGAAAGACCAAGACTCTGATTTAGATAGACCAGAATTTAAGATTGATAAACCTTATGAATTAGGAGTAGCATTTGGAATCCCCGGAGATGTATCAAAGGATGGCACTAGATATGGAGCCCAAGTGACTGTTGTAGTCACTCGAGATAGAGAGTCTGGCGAGATTGTAGGATTACAACATGCAGGCGGAACTATAATACAACCTCCTGGAGACCCAAATATAACTCCCGACAAATATACAGAGTTTGCGAGTTCTTTTGCTGTTGCTGCTACTCCTTTCTTAACTAGGATGCATTCCCGAGTTCAAGCGCAAACACCTCAGATTGAAAAAATTACGCAGGTTGCTGTAGCAGAAGAATCAGCCAGCTCAGATGAAGATAAAAAAGTGCAAGCCATTAAAGAAGCAACAGCTGAAGCACTCGAAAATGCACGACAGCATGCACAACTAAGAATTATCAGACAAGGGCCTCAATTAGGTAAAGTGAGTGGTCCAGAAATTTCTCTGGTTGTTAATCTTCCCAATGAGTTAAAAAAATGGATAGATCAATTTCCAGGGGATGTGGGTCAAATGTTAGTTTTTCGAGTTCTAGCAGCGCAAGGCAGGTTAGAAAAAATACCATATTCTCTTCCAATGGGTCATTTCTTTGATAAACTTACAGATGAACAAAAAGCTAGAATACCAGAATTTTTAGCTATGTTAGATAAGCTAGATCTTCAACCTGGAACCCCTATAAATACTCCTGATAAAGATAGAGCTCAATCCTAACCTATTTTGGTTTTGTCCAGGAAGCGTAGGTGCATTTTGGCCAGTTTTTACAGCCAAAGAAAGTTTTTCCCTTACGGGTTTTGCGCACCACTATATCTCCTCCGTCTAGAGGACATTTAGCTTCAATTATTTCTTCCAGTCGTTCAGTGTGCTTGCATTCCGGAAATCCGGAACAAGCCAGGAATTTGCCGAATTTACCGGTCCGCACCACCAGTTGTTTGCCGCATTTTGGGCAATTTTTATCAACTGTTTCTATTTCCAGCTTAACTTTCTCCGCACTCTCTTCAACAGTTCCAAGCTTAATTGCCAAGGGCTTAAAAAACGTGGCGATTGTTTGCCTCCATTCCCTCTCGCCTCTTGCAATCTCATCCAGAGAATCTTCCATTTGGGCAGTAAACTCGTAATCAAAGACATCGGGAAAGTATTTCATCAAAAAATCATTCACTGTAAGCCCCAAGGAGGTCGGGTTGAATTTGCGCTCATTACGCTCGACATAAAATCTGTCCTGAATTGTTGAAAGAATCGGAGCATAAGTCGAGGGCCGGCCAATTCCCAATTCTTCCAGTTTTTTAACTAGCGAAGCTTCGGTGTAGCGGGGCGGCGGCTGGGTGAAATGCTGCAAAGGATTAATTCCTTTTTGATCCAAAGCTTCTCCTTCAGTAAGGTTAGGAATTTTTTGATTCTCAGCTTTACTTTTCTCTTCACCTTCAGGTTTTTCTTCGATTTCTTCAATATCAATTCCGTAAACTTTCAGCCAACC
>DATDWU010000034.1:0-3914 GCA_035289525.1 Patescibacteria group bacterium
GGTTTTATAACAGGAGTTGCTTCAGGATTAGTTGTCGCTTTAAGCTTAGTCATAACATCTATTAGGCTGCCAATCAAAGCTGCATTTAAATCAATCAATCTTTTGTTGATATTTTTTGCTTCAGGCTTATTGGCGAGGGGGATTCACGAATTCGAAGAAGCAAAAGTCCTGCCGCAACTGCCTGGACTTAATTTTGTATTCCTCCCGGAAAAAGGGATAGCTGCGGATTTGATAAAAGCCTTATTCGGATTAACACCCCAAATGAATTATTTGCAAATTAGTTTGTATTTGATTTATACGGGAGCTTTACTTTGGTTTGTATTTATAAAAAAGGACGAAATTAAACCCGCTAAGAAGAGCTTGTAAAGTCATTAAGAGCTTTTTTGAGGGAAGAGAAACCCAGCAATGCGCATTTTATTCTGGATGGAGATAATTCAATTTCTAAAATTTGAAGATATTCCTCCGGCTTCATCAGGTTAATCTTATTGATATTTTTTTTTAGGAATTTTTCTGTCATTATCGAAGCCGATGCCTTCGAGATTGCACACCCTCTGGACTCAAACTTAACACTCGCTAATTTGCCATTTTTAACTTTCCCGGTAATTGATATTTCATCTCCGCATAGCGGATTATAGTCCGTTGTTTTAAAATCAGGATCTTCCAGTAATCCATAGTTTGAAGGATTCTTAAAATGGTCCAGTATTATGTCACGGTATATCGGGTCTTCCATTTAGGTTCTAAAAAATTCTTTCACTTTTTCTAAACCTCGAACTAAAGCATCTACGTCATCATCTAGATTGTAAATATAAAAAGACGCTCTGACCGCAGCTATTTGTTTCAATGAATCCATAAGAACTTGAGCACAGTGGTGACCAGACCTGACACATATTCCATATCTATCCAGAATTTGGGCAACATCGTGAGAATGGATGTTTTCTAAATTAAAAGTAAAAATTGCCAGCCTATCACTAGAGTCTGTTGGACCATAAAGTTCCAGACCCTCAATTTCTTTTAGTTTAAGCAGTGCATATTTTGTTATTTCTTTTTCAAGATTTTCAATATTTTCCCAACCAATTTTTTCAAGATAATCAATTGCTGCCCCCAGCCCATAAACTGCCTCAAGTTTCCCGGTTCCCACTTCAAATTTAAAGGGCACTTCTGCAAAACTGGCTTCTTCCTTAGTAACTTTTAAAATCATCTGGCTGCCGTAAAAAAACGGGTCCATTTTCTCCAGCAATTCATACTTTCCGACTAACACTCCTAACCCTGAAGGGCCCAACATTTTATGGGAAGAAAAGGCTAAAAAGTCGCAGCCTAAATCTTTAAAATCAACTTTAAAATGAGGGACGGATTGGGCGCCGTCAATTAAGACTTTTATTTCCGGATTTATATCCCTGAAGAATTTGATAATTTCCTTAACCGGATTTATTGTGCCCAGAACATTTGAAACCTGTGTTAAAGATACAAATTTAATTTTAGACGTGTCGAGCCCTGACAAATTCTTATAATCCAAACGGTAATTTTCATCATATTTTAAAAAGTATAACCCGATCCCAATCTCATCACGTAATTTTAACCACGGGACAAGATTGGCATGATGCTCCATTGATGACAAAACAACAATATCACCTTTTTTTAAGAATTTCTTAGCAAATCCAAAGACCACCAAATTTATTGATTCATTAGTATTTCCGGTAAATATAACCTCATTTGTTTCAGAATTTATAAATTTCGCTACCTTTTCCCGTACCCCTTCATACGCTGCGGTTGCTTCCTCGCTCAAAGAGTAAATCCCCCGGTGAATATTGGCATTTAAATTCTCGTAAAAATATGTCACTGCATCAATCACAGATTTTGGCTTTTGCGATGTAGCTCCGCTATCCAAATAAACAAAGGGTACTTTCCTGTTTTTAAATATCGGGAAATCATGTTTCAAATTTTTCATAATTTTTAATTCTAGATTTTTAATTCTGAATTCTTATTTGGCATTTGGTCTAATACTGACTTTAAAAAACCCTCAACTATTAATTGTTTTGCTTGTTTTTTAGACAACCCTCTGGACTGCAAATAGAACATTTCCAAATCATTCACTTTTCCAACAGTCGTCGCATGTCCCGCTTTAATATCATTTTCCAGAATTTCCAGAGCGGGAATTGCCCGACCGCTCGCTTTATCCGATAAAAGTAATAAGTGAACAGCCAACCAAGCATTGGTTTTTTTGGCATTTTTATTTATCTTAACCAATCCTTCAAAATTTACACCCGACTCATCATCTAAAACTCCCTTAAAAATTATTTCGCTTTGGGTATCTCTACCTGTATGTAAGACTTTTAATTTAATATCCAGATGACCGATTTTCCTACCAATAAGTAAACCAAGTATGCGTATTCTACTCCCATCACCTACGAGGTTTACGTTGATCTCCATCACATCTTCTTCCCCCTGCCAAATTATAGGAAGAAATAACTCCTCATCTTTTCCCAATGTTAAATTTTCTAATTTTGAATTGTTAGCGGGCAGCGCGAGCTTTCGCTCATTTTGAATTTTCATCCCACACTTCCTTCCATAGATAATTCAATCAATCTGTTTAATTCCACCGCATATTCCATCGGTATCTGCTTAACAATCGGTTCAATGAATCCGTTAACAATTAAAGATGCGGATTTATTTTCATCAAGTCCCCGGCTCATTAGATAAAATAATTGGTCCTCACCGATTTTTGAAACTGAAGCCTCATGACCGATTGTCACATCTTCTTCAAAGATTTCATTTGTCGGATAGGTATCAGACCTGGACAATTCATCTAGAAGTAGAGCATCGCAACGGACAAAAGATTTGGAACCTATTGCGCCGGGATTAACCCTAACAAGCCCCCTATAGCTGGTACGACCTCCACCTACACTAACCGACTTTGAGGTGATGGTGCTGGTCGTATATGGGGCCAGATGATACGCCTTACCACCGGCATCCTGATACTGGCCTTTGCCTGCAAATGCCAGGGATAAAATTTCACCCTTCGCTCCTTTCCCCCTCAGCCAAACCGACGGATATTTCATGGTAATTTTTGACCCGATGTTTCCGTCCACCCATTCCATAATCCCTTCCTCTTCCACAAATGCTCTTTTAGTAACCAGGTTGTAAACATTATTTGACCAATTCTGAATTGTGGTGTACCTGACTCTCGCCCCTTTTTTGACATAAATTTCAACAACTGCCGCATGCAAAGAATCCGTGGCATAAATTGGCGCCGTACATCCCTCAATGTAGTGAACAAAACTTCCTTCATCGGCAATGATTAAAGTCCTCTCAAATTGTCCGAAATTAACTGCATTAATCCTGAAATATGCTTGCAGGGGAATATCTACATGAACCCCTTTAGGAACATATATAAAACTGCCTCCTGACCAAACAGCCGAATTAAGCGCAGCGAATTTATTATCCAAAGGGGGAATCATTTTACCAAAATATTCTTTAAAAATTTCCGGATATTTTTTTAATGCCGTATCGGTATCTAAAAATATAACACCAAGACTCTCCCATTTCTTTTTTAAATTGTGATATATGACTTCGGAATCATATTGGGCGCCAACCCCAGCTAGAAACTTTTTTTCAGCTTCAGGAATTCCGATTTTGTCATAAGTATCCTTAATGTCTTGAGGAACTTCCTCCCAAGTTTTGGCCTGTTTGTCGGAAGGGGATAAGAAATAAGTAATCTCATCAAAATTTATCGAAGACAAGTCTGCGCCCCAAGTT
This sequence comes from Patescibacteria group bacterium, assembly GCA_035289525.1. Lineage (GTDB taxonomy): Bacteria > Patescibacteriota > Microgenomatia > Daviesbacterales > UBA10151 > JACPKO01. The sequence goes on from DATDWU010000034.1 coordinate 3,754, forward strand.
GGCATTCCTTTTCCTTCAAAAATCTTTAAAGATTTTAAGCGGAACTCCCTCATCCATTTCGGTTCATTTTTATAGTTAGAAATTGCTTCAACGACATTAGGGTTTAATCCTTTTGGGGTTCCGAAAACAGATTTCTCAGGCTTGGAGAAACCATATTTGTA
>DATDWU010000035.1:0-2437 GCA_035289525.1 Patescibacteria group bacterium
TTTGAGGTATTATTCCGGCCTGAAAAACATTAACATTGGCAAGCAGATATAAAGCTCCCAAATAATTATCCGGACTGATTCCTTTTAAAGCCAAAGTATTTGTCGAGCTCTCGTCTTTGCTGCAATAAAGATTAACTTTAATATAATCCTCTTCAACTCCTGTCGGATCTCCATAAATTGAGTGAGTGCACGGATTTTGGGTATTAACTTTAAATTTGGAAGGGGTGGATAATAACTCTTCTTTCTTCTGGTCCGAATAATTGGCTTTGGAGTAACTTACTAAAAAGAAATATTGCCCAACAGCCAAAGCAAAAATTACCGCTAAATATGCGGCTAAGTATTTAATCCACATCTTCTTTGACTTGTGACTTAAATTCTCTGTAATGTTTCTGGATTTTAGGGTCAATTACAATCCGGCAATACGAGTTGGAGTTGCGGTTTTGCTCGTAATAATCCTGGTGGTAATCTTCTGCTTTATAAAAATTAGTGAATGGGGTAATTTCGGTGACAATCGGATCATCAAAAATTTTTTCTTTTTCGAATCTTTCCATGACTTTTTCGGCAATTTTGTGTTGTTCTTCGTCATGGAAAAAAATCACCGACCGGTATTGCTCACCCATATCGGCTCCTTGCTGGTTTAAAGTCGTCGGGTCATGCAGCTTAAAAAATATCTCAACCAGTTGCTCGTATGAAATGATGGAGGGATCAAATTTGATTTGAATCGCTTCGGCATGACCGGTATCGCCTGAGGAAACCTGTTCGTAAGTTGGATTCTCGACCCGTCCGCCGGAATACCCGGAGATAACTCCCTCTACACCTTTTAATCTTTTAAAGATTGCTTCAGTACACCAAAAACATCCGCCCGCAAATGTTGCAGTTTGCAGATTTGACATTGATGCATTATACCAGTTATCCTCTTGGGACTTATATAAAGTAAGGGAGGTGAATACTATGGCAGATGATCAATCAGATGATAAAAAGGGCGGAGTTAATCCGATGATAGCTTCCCTGGCAGGTGCGGCAGTCGGTGCGGCAGTCGGAGCCGGAGCAATAATTTTATCGGATAAAAAGAACCGGAAAAGACTCGAGGATGCGCTTGAAGGCCTAAAGAAGCAGGGATTTGATGTACTAGATATAGTTTCGCGAGAGGCTCAAACTGTTAAAAACAGGTTGGAGGCAGGCAGGGAAAAAGGTAAAAAAGCAAAATCCAAGAGCAAAGCTAAATAATTGGTTTGCAATAAAGTTGATTTAGCCTTAAAATTTGAGCAATGAAAAAGATGATTGGCGTTGCTCAAGTATCTTCAATATCCAAAAAAATCAAATCAAGCGGCAAAAAAATAGTGCTGGCCGGGGGGTGTTTCGATATTTTACATATCGGTCATATAGCTTTTTTGGAAAAAGCAAAAAAAAGCGGCGATGTCCTAATTTTACTTTTGGAATCTGATGCTTCAATTAAACTACTAAAAGGCCGGGAGCGGCCGGTTAACAATCAGGAAAACCGGGCGAAGATTCTGTCGGCAATCGAATTTGTAGATTTGGTGATTCCCTTACCAAAGCCGTATAAAGCTGAAGATTATAGTAACCTGGTTAAAGAAATTTCCCCGGATATAATCGCGGTAACAGCCGGAGACCCGAATTTATCAGAGAAACAATCACAGGCAAAAAAGGTAGGTGGAGTTATAAAAGTAGTTTTAAAAAAAATCCCGGAGCACTCAACAACCAAACTATTAGGGTATTTTTAGAGTTTTCCCTGACGGGCCAGGCTGGATTTTTTAACCCGTTCAACTAATGCATCTTGAGCAGCTTGAGTATTTTTATCATCTCCGGCCCAAATAGATAACGGTTTGCCGACAATTGCCCGTCCGAAGGAGGCGCTGATATTTTCCTGACCCTGCTGCTTGGCCAGCTGACAAATCCTATTTAAATATTGCTCGGATAATTCGTCGCTGATGCCGCCTGAGAGAAAATTAATTCCGGCTAATTCTTTCGGCGCATGGTTATTTAAAACGTCAAGTGTTGCTTGGGCGACTTCTTCAACTGTTGGAGTATCGGTTGAATCTTCGCCCGGAGTAATCATATTAGGTTTTAAGATAGAGGTGGTTAAATCTACCCCCGCTTTTTTTACTTCCTCAAAAACTTCGTCCTGAACCTTGCCGGTAACGTCGATATCTTTTTGTAAATTATGGTCGCCGGTTCTCAACACTTCAGGCTCGATCATCGGTACCATTCCGGCATCCTGGGTCATTTTGGCGAGCGTTGCCTGGACTTTGGCATTGGCGGCAATTAATTCATCCGAAGGGGTAGTATCGCTAATTTTAAAAACACTTCTAAATTTGGTTGCCTCGGCACCAAGTTCTTTCCATTTTTGCAAAAGCTCAGGAAGGTTTTCGGCATATTTGGTAACCTGCTCACCCCGATCTCCAAAATCAGCCAAGCC
>DATDWU010000036.1:0-7467 GCA_035289525.1 Patescibacteria group bacterium
AACTTCCCGGCTGTAGATCGCTTTCCACAGCTATTTGGTTAATTTGTGCTTGATCCCGCCTGTAGGCAAAAACATTTTGGGCTTCGAGCCTGTCCGATTGGCCCAGTAAAAAAGTCGAAGTATATATCCCCGCTACGGCAATAATTACGGCTACCAGGCTAACCAACACATTCTTATCAATTTTGACCTGTTTACGGAAAAACAGGAAAAACCCGATAAGTATAATCGGTGCATACATTTTTGAACCCTGATAACAAAGCATCGACAGTATTAGTGAAACCGAGGCAAAATAAAAATACTTTGACGACTTAAGCCCTCCGAGAAAAAAATACAAACCTAAAACATTTAAAAAAACAGCTACATTTGATTCAAAACCGGCGCGGGAAAACTGGATGGATAAAGGCGAAATAGCGGCAAAAAAAGCCACAGACAAACTCAAAGCCTTATCTTTAAATATTTCCAGGATAATTAAGTAACATATAAGAATGAATCCAATTCCGGCTAAAACTGACGGCAACCTCACCGCCCATTCATTCAAACCTAGCGTCACTACAAACGGAATATCTAAATAAGCATAAAGAGCGGGCTTGTAATCACCGAAGGATTTAAGAGTCAGCGGCAAAAAAAATCCATATTCGTCACGGAAAGTTTTTGATAACGAATATGCATTATAGCCAAGAGCGGCTTCATCCCACGTTAAACCCGGAGGAACCGAATCCAGTTTACAAACCCTCAGGGTCAAACCGAGGGCCAGTATTATTAGAAGTAAAATAGTATTAAATTTTAACAATTTCAAAGGCTTTACTCCCGTCTAGAAAGTAAACGGTTTCCAATTTTTCAGCCCTTTCCGGATAATTTCCGGGGGTGCTTACAACCAGGGCGTTCTTTTCATTTTCCAGTGTTTTTCGCATTTCCCAGTCATTTATGAAATATATTTTATCCAATCTATCGACCCATCTCCAGTTGCTCCTGGCATAACGGGTTAGTTCGGAATTTTTCTGATATTTACCGGGATCGTAACCGGAGTAGAACAGGTAAAAAATATGCGGTTCTCCATACTTCTTTGTAAAATAAATTTTTGGATATTCATCATAATTTTTTAAAACTTCCTCAACCGTTTGCCGGTAACCGTATTGCCAGGCCCCGGAATATTCTACCGGGTAGACGTTAAAATAAATTCTAAAATAATGCAGAGCATTAAATGCAATTAAAAATCCGATTAAGGCAATAGAAAAATTCTTAAGAAACTTTCTCCCGGAGATTGCCGAGTAAAGCCCGATTAAACCTGCCGCTGTAATTGCCTGGATGCTGCCGAGCATGAATATCGAGCGTAAAGCATGCGGTGCCTCCCTGGTTAGTGCCGAAGGAACCGGAGCGGCCAAAAACCAGATTAAAAATATCCAACCGGTTTTTTGCTTTAAAAGTTTATAAAATCCGAAAATTAAAAACGGTAACTCCGCTAAATATATAAGACCCAGATTTTGGACTGAAAACTGATAATTTGAACCGCCGGAAATTGCTAAAAACTGGACCGACAAATGCTTTAAGTAATTCAGGCCGAAGTTATAAATAAAATAAGTTGCCCGGTTATAGATTAAATTGGTAAAGAGCGGATTCAAAACCGAATTATTGCGTGATTGTTCCAGAAAATTGATGGCACCTTCATCCAAAATACGGACCCAGAAATAACGGGCGCTGGAATCCTGAAAAACTGCCAGAAAGAAACCAAACGCCAAAAAGATTGCCAGAATCCCCAATGCCGCCAGCGAAATTTTATTAGGTTTGAATTGTTTCCGGTGTAATAGAAAAAAAGCCAACAAAAATATCGGAACAAAAATCCGGGCTGAGTTATAAGTGAATATTGAAAATCCGAAAAATAAACTGGCCGGCAAAAGCAAATAGTATTTTTTTAACCCGTGAAGCAGGAAGAAAAATCCAACCAGGAAAAAACCGAATGCCAAATTCGCTTCAACAGCTACTCTGGAAAGAAAAAAATGCCAGGGCGAAATTGCCAAAAGAAGCGCTGAGACAACAGCCCATTTTTTATTTGATGTAATTTTAAATACCGCTAAATACAAAAAGATCACAGCCAGGGAACCGGAAATTATTGAAGGTAATCTGACACTGAATTCATTCAACCCGAAAATTCCGACAAACGGCACCAGGGTATAAACATATCCGGGCAATTTATAATCTCCAAAGGCTTCAAAAGTTACCGGCCAACTTCTTCCCCATTCATCTTTGCCGGTTTTCAAAATTGAATAGGCATTATATCCCAAAGATGCTTCATCCCAGTTAATTGAAGGCGGCGCTTTTGTAGTAAAAATAACTCTTAACAAAAAAGCCAGGATAAAAATTATTGCTATGATAAAAAATGTCCAGTTAGGGTATTTCATTTGTATCTACAGCTGCAAAAACCACCTTACCTTCCAGATTTTTAATAACGGCAACTGTTTTCATATCTGCCGGAATATCCTTAAATGCCCCGACTACTAAGGAATTTTTCTCGTTCCGGTCCCGGGAAATATCAATATTTTTGAATTCATATTTTCCTAAACCGTAATCGGCCATATCCAAATATTTATACCCATCAGTCTCAAACCTTTTCCAACTTTCCGAGGCTTGCTGAAAAACCAGTGGATCCATTTTAGTATAAAAAGCGATAAAAGCCTGAGGTTCGGAAGAAGATTTTGTAAATATTATTTTCCGGTATTTTGCTTGATTGCTTTCGGCATATTTAATAATTTCCGGGTAACCCTGCATCAGACCTCCCAGCGGGTGGTTAAAGGTGTTAAAAATATAGTCGTCTATCCTAAGAGTCAATGATATCACTACGATAGCTGCAAATGCCCAGAGCGTAACCCGTCTTAAATTGGTTCCCTTTATTAATTTAAAGAAGTATACAAGACCGGCTGATGAAATAATTGTTAAAGCCGGAAACAGAGCCTGGGCCCGTCCGGCATGCTGGTAATCCTGAGCCAGAGCGGCCGGGGCCGGCGCCGCTGCCGCCCAAAGCAAAATTACCAGACCGGCTTTATTTTTTTGTTTGAATAAAACAAAAATGCCGATAAATAGCAGGGGCAACTGCCAAATATAAAAAAGTCCCTTACCGGGAAAATTAAGAACCGACCCATCGCTTCTGTGCGGACCGAATAAAAACGGCAAAGAATAGTAGCCAACATAATTATCGGCAATTTTTGACAGAAAGAATTCATATTTATTATTGATCAGGCGTCCAAACGGCTGAGGAAGTTTGTCATCATATTGGATTTGCCTCAGTTGTCCTAAATTTTCCTCCTTTAACATCGACTGATCCGAAGTTCTTCTGCCGGCACCGGAGAAAATAAACCCGTAACCTAAGATTAATCCAAAGGCAATCAGGACACAGGCAGCTGAAACTAAAAATTTCTTATCAGCCTTTTTTATCTCTTTCCAAAAAATAATAACCAGACCGGCCAGTATCAAAGGCGATAACAATTTAAAAGAATGATAGGAAAGCGCGGTTAAGCCGAACGAAAGCGCCGAAAAGGGCAGGAAAATATTTTTCTGAAACGATTTTAGAAAAAGCCATATACCGAGACAGAAAAATAGTAACCCGATATTTGACTCCCAACCAAGTCTTGAATAATAAACATGCCAGGGCGAAATCGCCAGTAAGAATGCGGCAACCAGGCCAACTATTTTATGCGAAAATAAATCTCTAACTAAAAAATAGATAACCCAGACTGTCAGAATACCGGCAAGGGCAGAAGGAAATCTGACTGCAAATTCCGATAATCCGAATATTGCCTCTGAAGGAACCAGAAGATACATAAACAGTGGTGGTTTATAATCTCCGAATCCACGAGGATTAAGGGGCAAAAAATCCCCCCATTCGTCCCGGCCTGTCTTTAAGATCGAATAGGCCGAATAACCCTGACCTGCCTCATCAATTGTTAAGCCAAACGGCAATCTACTCAGATAAGGCAGCCTCAAAATGGTCGCCAAAACCAGAATTAACATCAGTATGAAGGCGGTTTTTTTAAATAGACTCATTAATTAATTATTTTCAGGACGGCTTTCAATCACATAAAATGCCGGACTGTCATATTTATAATAAATCACTTCCAGCATTTTTTGGTTTTTTGTCAGCTTCAGTGCAACTTTTTCAGGTGATTGTTCCTGTAATTGCTCGGCCGAAACTATCAACAGCAACTTCCCTGTGATTAAGTTACGGTAAAAAATCTCCTGCCAATCTCTTACTCCCGGCTTCATCATTATCAGATTATTAATCTTGTCACCTTCCGAACCGGCTATTTTTGTTTGAAGTCCGTTAATTTGTGATTGAAAAGCTTTCGGATCATATCCGGTATTAAAAAGATAGTTCATTAAAGCAGAATCCCTTCTATCATCAATTATCACATAATCGTAGCTGGCTATGTTATCCACAGCTTTATCAACGGCCTGGTTAAACCCGTATTGGAATACTTTGGCACTATCAAGTTTATAGGCTCCAAGATAATAATTCAAAAACGAAGCCGTTCCAAATCCGTAAAAGAAAATGAAAGTTAAAATTGCAGCGAAGTTGATTTTTGCCGGTAAAAATTTCCAAATTAAAATTAACCCCTGGGCTGATAGCAAGGTAAGGGCCGGAAACAGGAAAAATAGTCTGGTGGCATGAGTCCCGCCCTCCCTGGTAATAACTGCAGGCAGCGGGGCTAAAATGATCCATAACAATACTAACAAACTATTTTTATCACCTTCCTTAAGCTTAAAAAGAATGAATGCAAATCCAAAAAGTATTGTTACCGCCTCAATTGCAAAAAATTCACCAAACCTGCCTGTTGAATGTCTTAAATTAGGATCACCGGTTACAAACAAAAAATCGGTTGAAAATACTTTCAGATAATTCTGGCTTACCCTCTCAAGAACCAAGGTCGCCTTGTTATAAATAATCTTATCCAAATTCCTGACCGCCATACCGGTGTTTCTATTGTCGGTATAGGATGTTGCAGATAGCTGTCTTAAAAAGTCGGTTTTTGAGGCTAGCTGAGGGTCTGTTACCACCGATATTTCGGCAAACCTTTGCCCGCCCCCTAAGTAGAATGTTGTGTATAAGCTAAGCAGGAAAAGTAAACCGAAAACTGCAACCGCCAGAAGAAAATCTTTTTTCAGTTGTCTTTTTTTGATGTAAAGCGCAGCCATACCTAAAACTATCAAAGGAACGAACAGTTTTGCGGTGTTATAGGTAAAAACGGTCAGTCCGAACATAACGCCCGAGAATATAAACCATTTTGGGCTCTTCACACCTCTTAAAAACGCTATTATTCCTCCCAGAAAAAACACCAGCAAAAGAGCCGCCTCAAAAGCCATACGGCTGTAGTGGAAATTCCAGGGAACAAAAACCATAAGACCGGCAGATAACAATCCGGCTTTTTCCGACTTAAACAACATCCTGGCTAAAGTAAATATTAAGAAGATACTAACTACACCGAAAATGGCGGCCGGCAATCTGACGCTAATGTTGCTAAGTCCAAGTACGGCTACGAAAGGTACTGTGGTGTATACGACCAGTGGCGCCCGGAAATCGGCAAACGATCTGACCGTCAGACCGGGGAGATTACCAAAATAATCCTTTCCTGTCTGAAGTATCGAGTAGGCTTGATAGCCGACGTCCATTTCGTCCCAGTACAAACTGACCGGAGAATTTTTTAAATCCCAAAACCGTACCAAAAAAGCGACAATAAGGATCAAAACCAATAACCATCGGGAATTACGACTCATTGATCCATTGTATTCAAATTGGGCTTTTTACAAAAGGTCGAGTTAAAATTAGTTTCCCGGCATTTTTTTTGAGGATCGGTAATAAAACCTTTAAAAATCGGGTATCCGCGGGAATCGGTTATCACAAACATTTCGGTTAAAAAGTGGTCTTTAGCTTGAGTTGATGATACTAACAACTCACTTCCGACTAAAACCTGTGGTTTATAGATGTCACTTTCCCAAATAACTTGCCTGGTTTCAATATTTCCAAACTTATAGTCCGGATTAAATTCACTCAAATTGTAATAATCAGCCTTAATTTCCGGGTTAGCTGAACTTTGTAATACTTCCGGGTTAGTTTTTAGGAAAAAAGCCAGCTCGATGTATGATGGTTTCCCTCCTCCCCGGTCAATAATAAATGTTTTGTCCGGGTTTTCGGAAATAATTCTGGCTAATTCTTTATAACCGAAGCTCCAACTTACTGCCCTTTCGGCCGGAAGCAGCACAAAATACGACCTCCAGAGTAAAACGACGGATATAACAAATAACCCAAGGCATAGAAACAGGAATTTTCTAAATTTAATCTTCTCTGAAATTAATTGGATTCCTGCAGCAACTATTAGAAAAAGCGGCAGTAATAACCCTAAGGCCCTTTGGGTGGAAAAAGGATCTCCGGTTAAACTGGACGGGAGGACTACTGTGATAATTAATAGTAAGAGAAATTTTGCAAAGCCGCTTTTAATTTTTGACCCCAAAACAAATAAGCCGGCCAAATACGGCAAAACCATCCAGCTGAAAAAAACCGAAATTTCGGGCATTGATCTTTGGGGTTCCGGATCGGGTAATAAGAATAAATTTCCCGGGGAGATATAAGCTGCGACCCTACCAAAAAAAGAGAAAAGAAAACTTAGCGGTAAGGATATGAAATTCGGAAGCAATATTTTATCAGCATTTACCAATATTTCCCGGGAATAAAATAAATCGCTTTTATTGATAAAAGCTTTAGTGCTTAACAAAAACAGGTGCGGTATTTGAATAACTACAGCCGCGATCAATCCTGAGACCAAAAACTTTTTATCCAGCTCTTTAAAATACATAATGATAAAGAATGCCAGAAAAAGAGGCGCCGAATAAATCTGGCTGTGACTGGCGTATGTTGCAAGCGACATCACAATCACACCCAAAGAGAGTAATATTTTATTCTTCAAACCCTTCCATAAAAAAAGCGCCCCTAAGCTAAATAGAAAAAAGCCCAAATATATTTCATAACCAGTCCGGGAATAAAAAAAATTCCAGGGGGTGATGACAAATAGCGGCAAGAGTAGGATACTAATTTTTCTATTAAACCACCCGCTGCTTTTTAAGAATCCATAAACAACGATAACCATCAAAGATCCGAGAACTACCGAGATTATCCTTATGCTGAATTCATTAAGTCCAAAAAAATATACCGGAATTGTCGCGAGGTATACATAAAGCGGTGGCGAGTATGACCCAAAAAACCGGAAAGCCGCCGGAAAACTTTTACCATATTCATCCTTACCTGTCTTTAAAATCGAATACGAATTGACGGCAGTCACCGCTTCATCAACGTAAATCCCGGGAGGGGTTTCAGCCAGCTTGAACGAGAGTATATAAAAACCGGCTAGGCAGATTATTCCGACTATAATAGATTCTTTAATTTTTTCCATAACTTATTCTTACCAAATACCGTGCAGCTTAGCT
>DATDWU010000037.1:0-3484 GCA_035289525.1 Patescibacteria group bacterium
AAATGAAATCGAAATCATGCGGCTACTCGGAGCTTCGACCTGGTTTGTCAGAGCGCCTTTCCTTTGGGAAGGGATGACTTATGCTTTGATCGGAGCCACTGCTGCCTGGATTAGTTCATATGCCCTAATTTGGTACTTTACTCCTTTTCTGCAACGTTATTTATATGAAATAGATGTATTGCCTGTCTCTCCGGTTATCATGTTGGAGCTTTTAGGAATTGCCCTACTTTCGGCAATTATTATCGGGTTTATCGGATCGTTCTCTGCTGTCAGAAGATATTTGAAATAGTTATGAGTTATGTGTGATGAGTTATGACTCAGTAAAATCCCTTCCATAACTTATAATCCATAATCTTTTTATCATGAAATTTGTCCAAAAGATTTTTGCAGTCATTATTCTTTTACTTGTCACTTGTCACTTGTCACTTGTCACATCAGTATCCGCCCAATCCCTGGAAGACTTAGCAAAACAACTTTCCGATAAACGCCGCGAAATTGCGGAAGTTGAAAAACAACTTGCCCAAACCCAGGCTCAGGAAAAAACTCTAAACTCCCAGCTTCAATTCATCGATGCCCAAAATAAACTGACCCAACTTAAAATCGAGGAAGCCGAATTCCAAATCAGAAAGCTCGATAAAGAGATTGAAGATTTATCCGGCAGGATAGACCGACTTTCACTCTCGGTTGATGCTCTATCGCAGGTTCTGCTTGAACGCATTGTCAAAACTTATAAATACTCCAACGCTTCGACACTGGATTTAATTTTTTCTTCCCACGGCATTACCGATTTATTGGAGAGGCTGAAATATATCCAGGTGGCCCAGGCCAATGACAAAAAAGTTTTATACCAACTCCAGGCCACCAAAACTACTTATAACGATCAAAAGCAAGACCGAGAAACCAGGCAAGCCGAAAAGGAAAAGCTTAAGAAGGATTTGGAAGAATACAAAGTAAAACTGACAGAGCAAAAGAAAGCTAAAGAGGACCTGTTACGGGTTACTAAAAATGATGAGAAAAAATTCCAGGACCTTCTGGCTAAACTGCGCGCCGATACTGATTCGATCTCCCGGGCTTTAGCCGGAGCCGGTACAAAATTAGGCCCGGTTAAAAAGGGCGAACGGATCGCCGGAGTTGGAAATTCCGGCTGCTCAACCGGACCACATCTCCACCTTGAGGTTATGACACCGGCCCATGTTGAAAATGGTATTATTATCGGCCGGGAAAATAAGGTTAATCCAAAGCCTTATATTGACTCAGGCAGGTTTGCCAAACCGACAAGCAGCTATAACGGCAATGATTGTTCCCAAGGCGGCACCACTTGTAACCAGGGAAACATCTCGACTCAATTCGGGCAGGTCTATTTCTTAGGTACTCATTCCGGTATAGATATTCCCGATTTTTACGGCGCCTCTATTTACGCGGCCGAAGATGGGGAGGCATACGCCACAGCTGATACAAAATCATGCTATTTGACAGGAACTGTCGGTAAAGGAGTTTTTGTAGATCACAAAAATGGTGTAGTTACATTATATTGGCATATTCCCTAATTGACTATTCTAAATACTCTGCTACCCGAAGTCTTAAAGCGGGTGTTCTCATCTCATCATATGCTGCACGCCTTAGCTTAGCTACCCTATTCTTGGTTCGTAATCCAAGTTGTGCGGCAATCTCCGGGTCACTTCTTGGTACCTCATCGTCCCATCCAACCGAGCGCTTGACTATAGCTGCTTTTACTGCGGTTAAATTCAGCAGACTTTCATGCAGAATACTTCTTAAATTACCTCTTTCAGCAGTTTTCTGTATATTGACACCAGGATCCGGAGTTCTTTCAAGAACCGACAAACCGTTCTCGTCGGCGGGAGGGCTGTCAAGTGAAATAGGACGCGTGGCCTTTTTTTCGATTTCTCTTAACTCCTCGGGAGTCATATCTAACCGCCCGGCTATTTCTTCGATAGTTGCCTCCCGTCCTAATTCAATATCCAAATCATTAGTTGCCCGGTTAAGTTGAGTCAGGAATTCATATTTATGAACCGGCAATTTTACCGTCCTTGACTGGTCTCTAATGGCTACCCGCATGTAATTAAATATGCTTGAGTAGGCGTAAGTTGATACTTTAAATCCTTTCCGCCAATCAAAAGACTCTATCGACCTGGCCAACCCCCGATTTCCCTCCTGAATCAGATCATCAATGGATAATCCCCGTCCTAAAAGTTTTCTGGCAATCGAAACAACAAGCCTGTAATTCCCATTCATTAGCCTTAACTCTGCAGCTTCTCCGGAAATTATTCTTTTATCTAGATCAGCCCTTCTTGTCTCAAAGTCCCCTGCTGCAGAATCCAACCGCCGGAGCTCTTCCCCGGCTTTAATACCTTCTTCCCGGCGCTGGGCATACAACACTTCCTGCTGGTACGTCAGACGAGGGAAATTCCAAATGTCCCTTAAAAAAATTGCAGTTGTGTTTAAATAGTCGATGTCTGTTTCGGGGACACCGACGATACTCCTGGCCTGCAATTTTTCGGCCTCATCATTCTTAGTTTTTCTTTTTGAAAAGCTGGACACTAAATCTTTTATTTCAGGAGAGAAACCGGGCAATCTTGCAGGTGATAAACCTGCCTCCGGATTTTGTAGTAATGATCTGGCTCTTTTTATAGACTCTCTAAGACCCGGCATCCTCTGAGATACATTAGCGCTAATCTCATTCTCACCTACTCTTAAAGTGGCAGCAAAAATTATTCTGGTTTTGGAATCAGACGCCAGAGTTGGTAAACGGACAGAACGATCTAATTCTACGGTCATGGCTGAGAATTATATGCAGAGGCTCGATCAAATGCAATTTTTTAAAATTTTAGGTAAGATCATATTATATTAATCTCAAATGACTTACATTTTGAGAACGCGTAGCTTGCCATTGCTCCGCAATGGTAAGTATTTTTTAATCTTCCTGATTACTCTGTCCTTTTTTTGGCCTAATTTTTTACTCGCTGCAGAAGCTCCGACTTTAACTTCCCCTGCCGATAATTCCACTGTTAACAAATCCGTCAAATTAGTTTGGCAATACGATGGAGAATGCGTCGAAAACGGCTCATGTTTTAATATCCAGGTTGATAATTCGGCCGACTTCGGATCAAATGAAAAATCGACTTATACCAATAATTTCTCATATTCACCTCAAGGACTGGCCGAGGGGGATTGGAATTGGAGGGTAAAAGCTAAAGATAAAAGCGAAAAGTGGAGTGATTGGAGCAAGCCTTTTAAATTCTCCATCTCTTCTCAGGCCGCCCCCTCTGCTCCTTCAACAAATTCACCTGCTTCAACTTCCACCCCCCAGCCTTCCACCGGATCTCAAAAAGCCGAAAGTGTTTTTAGTATCAAGGATGCGCCTTCGGAAATAAACTCTAGTCAGGAATTTGAGGTGTCCGTTTCCTTAAAACTCCCGGATAAAATTAATTCGGTTGTTTATTTAAAAGGCGCTTTTAAAAGCGAA
>DATDWU010000038.1:0-3358 GCA_035289525.1 Patescibacteria group bacterium
TGCTTTTGCTCTGAGTGATCATTTTGCTTCGGTTCAAGAGGAAAAACTGGAAGGTTTAGTTTTAGAAGACGGTAAAAAAGTTAAAATAACTTCACAAAACCGAAACGGGGAAATATTAAACACAGAGCAGCCGTTAACTGGCCCTAATGCCCCGTCATTTAAACCCGGAGATAAAGTTAAAGTTTCAATATTTGAAAACCCTGATGGGTCTAAACAGACGTTTATCACTGACTTTATTAGAATAACTCCGCTGTATTGGCTATTTGGATTTTTTTTGCTTCTGGTGTTGATAGTGGGGAGAAGATCAGGTTTCGGATCGGTTATAGGGATGGGAATTTCATTTTTAGTTTTGTTCTGGTTTATCATTCCCGGAATTACGGCGGGCCAAAACTCTGTTTTGATAACTTTAATAGGGGTGTTATTTATTCTACCGGCTACTTTTTATCTGTCTCACGGGTTTAACAAAAAAACTACCGTGGCTCTTGTCTCGACTTTTCTGTCTGTTTGTTTTACATCTTCGTTAGCATTGTTTTTTATTAATGCCGGAAAAATCTCAGGATATGCAAATGAGCAAGCCGGGTTTATCCAGGTTGCCAGAGGGGGCACTTTTGATATTCAGGGATTATTATTTGCAGGGATATTAATTAGCGTTTTGGGGATTTTAGATGATGTAACAGTTTCCCAAGCCTCGATAGTCAATCAACTAAGATTGGAATTGCCTAAGGCTAAAATTATGGATATATATAAAAAAGCTATGAATGTCGGACGCGACCATATAGGATCAGTTGTAAATACTTTAGTTTTAGTTTATACGGGCGCGTCACTTCCCCTGTTAGTTTTATTTACCGATAACAGTATTGGTTTTAATGAAGCATTAAATACGGAAATAGTTGCTGAGGAAGTTATTAAGACGTTAGTCGCAAGCATAGGCTTGGTTTTATCAATACCGCTAACAACATTAATGGCATCTTTCTTTTTAAAAGACGAAAATGGAAATAACTAAAGGACTCGTCTTAAGTAAACTGCCCGAAAGACCCGCTAATGCGAATAAAGGAACTTTTGGATCTGCTTTAATTGTTGCCGGGAGTAAAAATTTTCCGGGAGCTGCGATACTTTCTTGTTTAGCATGTGCCAGGGTTGGCGTGGGTTTGGTGACGTTGGTCACTGATGAAAATGTTTACAAAGTTGCAGTGCCTAAAATTCCTTTTTCCACATTTTTAAAATTTTCTGAAGTTGAGGATAATTTAGAGAAATATGATTCGGTTTTAATCGGACCTGGACTGGGTTTAAATCATGATTTAAGATTAATGATTAAAGAATGGTTCGGTCTGGAAGAATTAATAAAGAAAAAACTGGTCTTGGATGCGGATTGTCTAAATTTTCTATCAGAAGATAAATACTGGTTTAAGGCTTTGGATACCGATGCAATTTTAACTCCCCATCCCAAAGAGATGAGCAGGTTAACCGGCCTGTCGATTGAAGAAATACAAAATAACAGGGCGGAGATTGCTAAAAAATTCTCAAATCTTTGGAACAAAACAATTATTTTAAAAAGTGCGGAAACTGTTATTGCAAATCCCCGGGGAGAAATATTTGTAAGTCCTTTTAAAAATCCCTTACTGGCAACTGCAGGAACGGGTGACGTCTTATCCGGAATGATTGCCGGGCTTTTGGCCCAGGGTTTAAATTTAACCGATGCTGCAATTTCCGGGGTGTATCTACACGGATTGGCCGGGGAAAAATTAAAGGAAAGATTTCATGACCGCGGTGCAACCGCCCTTGATCTAGTAGATATTTTAGCGGAAGCCTTTAAGGATTTAAAAGCTTCTTAGTTTCTTCAACATCTTTGCTTATTTGTTTAGCTAATTCTTCCTGATTATTAAAATTTATAATCGGTCGTAAGTATTTAATTATTTCCACTTCAAGATCCGGAATCTGCTCCGGTAAGATTTTTGGGTCTACATCAATTAGAAAAACCTCCAAAGTTTTTTCAGTTTCATTGAAAGTGGGTATTGGGCCGGAATGCAAGGCCCCCATGAAAGATGAACCGTCGATATAAACCCTGACCGCATATATTCCGTCAACCAGTTCAAGATCTTCAGGAATCTCTAAATTTATTGTCGGGAATCCTAATAACTTACCCCGGCCTTTTCCTTTAACCTGAGAAGATTTAAACTTCATGTTTTAATTGAAGGGCAGATAATTTGTAAATGCTAAAAAGTAAAATCACTGCCGCTACAATTTGGGTTGGGCCAAGAAAAGTTTTGTACAAAACCGCATCAATAATTATTGCCAAAACCGGAAATACCAATTCTAAGATTGTCGAAACCCTGACAGGAGTTTCTTTTAATCCCTTGTAGTAAATCAAAAGCGCGACCATACCGGTAGATAAAGCAATAAAAATAAACCTTAAGTATTGACTGGTATCGGGCATAGTGAGACTTGCTCCGGCGCCCATTAAAAATACGGCGAAAAATGCCAAAATTGTCGTAAAAATAAATCTTAAGCCGGTGACATAAGTATCCGGTAATTTAAGCAAAGCCATTCTGGAAAATGTTGTTGATGATCCCCAGGCAAAAGCCGCTCCTAAAGCATAAAGCGCTGCTTCGATAGTCCCGCTGCCGGTAGCGAAGCTGACATAACCGTTTTTAAATGTAACGAAATAAGCGGCCACAAAAGCCAACCCCGCCCAGATTAAGTAACGTTTTTTAACTTTCTCCTTGAGAAAAATAACTGCAGTGGTTATCGCAAAAATCGGCTGTAGTTTTTGAAGCAAAAAAACAACAGAAAAAGAAATAAAATTTACTTTAAGCAGGGCGGTCGTAAACCATAGTGTTCCGAGCAGACTGCTAAATAATGAGACAAATAAAATTAGTAAAATGAGCCGTCCGGTAATTTTTACCTTAAAAAGTTGTTTAAAAATAAACGGAGTAAGAATTAAAGCACCGATTAAATGCTCGTAAAAAACAATGGTGATTGGCGGAAGAGAGTAAAGACTTCTCCTGATTACTCCATCCAAAGCCCAGAGTATTGCAGCGGTGATAATTAACAAAGGACCAATTTTTAAGATTTGTTTCATAATGTGACTGACATACGTCAGGGATCCTTCGCTATGTTCTGGATGACACAAAAAAACCCTGATTGCTCAGGGTTAGTTAACACACTAAATGTGTCACCTTCTTTCATCCGGACTTTACCGTCGACTTTGGAATTTCACCAAATCGTTCAGCCAATGGCTGATCGCGGGTTATACCGCCGATAGGGAATTCCTCGCCTCGCCGAAACTTTCAGTGAAGGCGGGTCACCCAACCCCGAAGGATAAGAGTATGATAAATCCAAAAGCTGAGTTAAGTCAAGG
>DATDWU010000039.1:0-23790 GCA_035289525.1 Patescibacteria group bacterium
GAAGCAGATAATGCTCCCTTTACCGGAGTCGGAGCCAGTCCAACCGGCAGCTATTCTGCCCCCTGGATCCCGGCTTCAGGATTTACTTTTGATCTGTACTCTAACGGAACCATTATCGGATCAGTGTTTGTAAAAGGAGTAGTTAATTCGCCGGCTCAGGCCGGGGCACAATCCCCAACATCTTTACTACCTATAACAGGCTTTACCGGTCAATATTGGAATTCCGGAACCGGAGGAAGTCCGGCCATGCCAACAACTACCCCGGCCCTGACCAGGACAGACTCCGAGATTAACTTTGATTGGGGTGGCGGTTCTCCGGCGGGCGGTATTAATGCTGATCACTTCATTGTCCGTTGGACTAAAAATGCCGATTTTTCTGCAGGCTCTTATCAATTTAAAATGACCGGGGATGACGGGGTCAGACTGTTTATTGATGGAGCACTTGTAATTGATAAATGGTTCGATCAGGGGATAACATCGTATATGTCTAATCAGGATCTTACCGCCGGGAATCACACAATTATTGTGGAATATTATGAAAACGGAGGCGGAGCTATTGCTAAACTGGAAATAACTGAAACTGCAATTCCTACCAGCTATTCCGATATCAAAAACTATACTTACGACAAACTGGGCCAAATCCTGTCCTTCGCCTCAAGTCTGCCCGGGAGTATCTCCTATACTTACGATAAAGTAGGCAATATGCTGACAACGCTGTCTAATAATCAAACAACTAACTATAGTTACAACAACGATAACCAACTAACTCAAAAAGCTTCCTCGCTCTTTACATACGATAACAAGGGAAACCAGGTATTAAGGGGAAGTGCACCCCTTGAGTATGACTCCGAAAACCGTCTAATATCCTACACCCCTGCCGGAGGATCAAAGATTGAATACACCTATGACGGTCAGGGAAACAGATTAAAGAAAAAAACAGCAGGCACAGTTACCAAAGAATATGTTAATGATGCATCAGGCAACTTAACCAACGTCTTAATCGAAAAGGATCTTCCAACGAATACCAAAAGTTATTATCTATATGGTCAGGGCCTAATCAGCCAGGGAGGATCAGATCAGGCAAGCAGAGCTTATTACCTGGAAGACGGACTAGGCAACATCAGAGCCGTCACCGATAGTAACGGCACAATCACTGAAAACTACAGCTTCGATCCTTACGGCAACAAACTCCAGGGTGCTAATGCCTCAACTTACCAATTCAAAGGAGAAAACTTTGACCCTGCTACAGCTCTGTCTTACATGAGAGCCAGATATTATGACCCTTCGACAGGCAGATTTATAAGCAGGGATCCGCTTAACGGCTCTTTAACAAACCCCCAGTCTCAGAATCCATATGCATATTCTCTGAATAATCCTATTAATTACTCAGATCCTTCAGGACAATATGCTGAGACTCCTTGGGATGCTGCTAATTTAGCTTATGATTTTAGTAATTTTGATAGATGTGATCCTTGGAGCTATATAAATACTGGATATGATTTATTAGCGACCGTAGTACCAGTACTGCCTGCTGGTTTAACAAAGATACCGCAGGTTATTGATAAAGCAAGTGATGTTTTAAGGTTCAATGCTAATCAAGATGCATTGATTCAGATTGCAAAGGAAGCAGAGAAAAAAGGAGTTAGTCAAGAAAATGCAAAAACTCTTCTTGACTGGGCAGAAGAGTATAGCTTACCTGCGAGAGGACCGGAGGTACATCCGAACAGGCCCTATGGTCAGATTCCTCATATTCATATTGGTCCAGTTGATCATATACTTATAAAATAGTTATGAAAAAAGAAATTACCATAACCGAGGATCTAAAGGGGAAAGCTTACCGTAACTTGATCACTGCGGCAAGCAAGTTCTGTTCAACGGGCCTATTTGTTATAAGAAATTCTGTTTCTACTAATGATACTGTAAATGATCTTCTCAGTGAATTAGCGCCCAATTTGATTAGTAAAAAAGAAGAGAGTTCTTGGCCGGGAACAGAACTAATCGAAGAAGTAGCTACAGTTTATAAATTTAAACTGAACAATGAAACCGTTGCAATGTTAACGAATGCCTCTGAAAGTTTATTTTCTTGGATACAACCAGCTTTACCAGAAGACCTTTGTTTAATTAGGGCAAATGGAGATCCCTTATTAGTAACCATTTCTCACGAACATGATGCATTTCTTAATATCTTAACCGAGGATGAGGAGAAAACCTTAACTAAAATAAAGAACTCAGATATAAAATAATTGACCTTGTCAAGCATTGAGCCTGATGATGGTTTAGGAAATGTTCGTCACTTCATGGATGCCAACGGTAATAATATTTAGACCTTAAATCATGATGCCTTTGGTAACGCCATAAATGGTGGCACTGTTTCCAAGTATCAATATAAAGGAGAAGAGTTTGATAATAAAACAGGGTTATATTTCATGCGCGCCAGGTATTATGATCCAAGCACAGGCAGGTTTATATCTAAAGATCCGGTAGAAGGGATATTAATTAATCCCCAGACTCAAAATCCTTATGCTTATGCTGGTAATGATCCAATAAATAGAGCTGATCCTTCAGGATTATGGTGGGGTCCATTTTCAGTTGATAATATCCACAAAGATTGGGATAATTGTAATTATGGTACGGCTATTGCAAAAGGCGCAGTTGTAGCCGTAGGAACTGGTGCTGCAGCTGCAGGAGCAGTTTACCTCGGAGCAGTTGCGGTTGGGGCTGTAGGGGTGGAGGCAGCGGTGGGCGGCACACTAATTGGTGGAAAAATTACTGGTTATACAAATCATGGGTTAATGGAAGCAATAGGTAGAGATGGGGGGAGGGGGGTTAATCCAAATGCTATGCTTAATGCTATTAGAAACCCATCAGAAGTAATCAATCAAGTTGATAAATTGGGACGAGTGAGCACTCTCTATAAAGGGGATAGTGCCACAGTTGTTTTAAATGAATTGGGTGAAATTATTACTACTTGGGGACAGCCTCGTAATTTAAATCCTTAAACTATATGGCAAAACTTATTTCTATTGATGGAAAAGATTTTATTGAAATAAAATTTCACAGAGTTGAAAATATGGATGGGGGATATCGATGGATTGTTTCCAATTTACATTTTGGACACAACGGAATAAAAATAGTAAATTCAATTGGTACATATTTTGATGTGGGTGAAATACAGATTTTAATCAGTGATATAAATAATCTTCTGCTTGAAAAAATATCGGAAATTAAATCAAGCTTTCTCGAACCAAATTTAGAGTTAAAAATGACAAAAATTGAAAAACTTGAGTATAAAATAGATATTCTTTTCAGAGAATTCATAGGTTATAAAAGTGGAATTATAAAAAATAGCGATGAGTCAAAAAAGAAAATGCAGTTTATCGCAAACCATACAAGCCTAGCCTCTTTTACCAAAGAGTTTGAAACTGAGTTACAGTTTTTGACTGAAACTTGATTTGATCTTTTAAATTTTTAAGCTTGGGTAACTTTCTGTTTCAAGATTAGTCTATTTGCGTGCCCATTATTATGATCCTAGCACAGGCAGATTCATATCTAAAGATCCGATGGAGGGTGTATTAACTAATCCACAAACTCAAAATCCTTATGCTTATGCTTTAAATAGTCCAGTAAATCTTTCAGACCCATCTGGAGAATTTGCCATTCCATTACTCTTTGCAGCAGGTCTTTATATAACCACGACAGCCTCGTCTCCGGATTTTCAGCAGGATTTAATGTTTTTGGCTCAAGATTTAGCTAACTGTGATTGGGGAAGTGCTTCTGTAGATGCTATTTCCGCAATGATCCCTGGCTTATCTGCAGGGATGTTAAAAGTAGTAAACAATGCTACAGATGTAGCAAAATCACTAAATGTTACTTTTGGCCACGGTGCTCGGCATCTAGAGGGTACAAACTTAGCACAGGATGTGGTAGAGTCTTTAATCAGATCTGACGTTAATAAACAAGGTGCAGGACCAACTGGAGAATTAATAAAGCGGACAATACAAGTTGACGGAGAGACTATACAGTACCACAGCTATACTTTACCGGATGGGACTGTAAATATAGGTACATATTATATTCCACCAAAATGAATACTGAAGATTACAGAAGTCTAACAAATATCGAAAATGCGATCTTGGGCAAATTACTTAAGGATCAGTTTCCTGGACGCGATCAAATTGTTGAACAAATTAAGAATGCTAAAGTGCGCACGATTGATGAGTATAAGGATAATTATGGAAGTATTGAATTTCTTATACCACAGGACGTCCCAGTTTCGCGGGTAGATAGATTTGTAATAGAAGGTATGTCTAAAGATAAAGATGATGTGCCAATAGAATTTATACTTCATATCGTTAATGGTAGAGTTAAAGAATTGGAAATCGTTAAAGCTGATGGCTCCCCGATCAAGATGTTTCCTGACACAGTAGATATAGAAGTAAAATCTATTTAAAATTATTGGAATAGATAGACGTAGCTACTGTGTAGCAAAATCCTTATGCTTATGCTTTAAACGATCCAATCAGTAATAGTGATCCTTCTGGAAAATTAGTACCACTTGCTCTTATTCTTGCAATACCTGCTGTGACAGCTTATCTAGGTATGATCCCTCCCCAATTTATTGCATATGAAACAGATAAAATCTACAATAATCTTAAGGATTGTGATTTTGCAGGTGCAGGGCTAGAAGCATTGAACTTTGTACCAGTAGGTGGTGTGGTAAAAGGAGAATCGACTGTAGTTAGGGCGCTAAGTATCGCTTTTAAAACCGAACATGGAATGAGGCATTTTGAGGGAACGAATCTTACATCTGAGGCTATAGAAGCAGCGATTAAATCAGATATTTTGAAGAAAGGCGGTGCTGGAATAATAGGAGAGACAGTTCAGAGACAGATTAATGTTCAGGAACAGATATAATATATAGGGCAAATCAGTGGACCGAGAATACTATTAATGTGGGTACATATTTTCTAAAACCATGAATAAAAACTTTAGAGATCTAACAAAAAAAGAAAAAGAAATTCTTGACTTTTTGTTAAAAGATAATTTTCCTGGAAGGGATGATTTATTAAAGCAACTTGAATTTGCAAAAGTGAGATTAATTAAGGAATATAGTGATAATTGGGGAAGTCTGGAATTTTTAGTAGAGACAAATTTAACTGCTAAAGTACAAGAGAGAATACCAGTTCAAGCAACTTCTTACGATATAGATGGAGTTCCGATACAGATATTTTTGCATGTTGTTGAGGGAAAAATTAATGAACTCGAAGTCGTAAAAGCTGATAATTCACCCATTATTAATCCAATTGATCTAAGCAATACTCATATAGATTCAGTGACGATTCAGGTGTGAATAGCAGTATCTTTTTGGAGAATCAGACTCAGGAAGCAGAGCTTATTACCTGGAAGACGGACTAGGCAACATCAGAGCCGTCACCGATAGTAACGGCACAATCACTGAAAACTACAGCTTCGATCCTTACGGCAACAAACTCCAGGGTGTTAATGCCTCAACTTACCAATTCAAAGGAGAAAACTTTGACCCTGCTACGGCTCTGTCTTACATGAGAGCCAGGTATTATGATCCAAGCACAGGCAGGTTTATATCTAAAGATCCGATAGAAGGCCCCTTAATAAATCCTCTAACTCAAAATGGATATAGCTTTGCAAATGGTGATCCGATCGGTTTAAGAACATTAAGTATAAAAATTCACTGATTTTTTTCAACACAAATGTAGTTATCTCCGGGTGTTGAATTTCAATAATGAATATGGGTAAAGTAGGACTGTGGATATATCCAAGTCACATCTTAAAGTAAAAATCGTAAAAGGAAAGGGGGAGGCAAGAACTCCACTTTCGGCCTTTGACGCTGCCTTAAAAGATGCCGGTGTCTTTAATTATAATTTAATTGTTCTTTCTTCGATCATTCCTCCCGGGTCAAGTGTTGAAAAAATAGCCAAATACGAATCCCCTGAAGCAGAATATGGCCACAGGTTATATGTCGTTTTAGCCGAGGAGAGGAGCAGCGAGACTGGTAAGTTTATTGCAGCAGGAATCGGTTGGTATCTGTTTAAAAACGGAAAAGGGATTTTTGTTGAGCATCATTTAACCGGTGATACTGAAGTTGCTGTAGAATCCGAAATTAAATTCCGGATCGAGGAATCTATAAAAGATATGTGCGAATTCAGGGATATTGAATTTAATAAAGATAAGATGAATATGGAGACTTCAATTACGCAGGTTCAAAACCACCCCGCTTCGGTGTTAGTTATAGCTGTTTATCTGTCGGAGGTTTGGAAATGAACAACAAAATTGATATCCGCAACTGGAAACCTCAAGATGGAGAAAAAATATTCGAGCTGGAAGAAAAATGTTGGGCGCCTTGGTTAAGAATGACGGCTGACATCTTGTCTTCAATAGCTGGAGTTTTTCCGGAAGGCCAGTTATTAGTTGAAGATGAAAACGGACTTATTAGGGCTAGCTTGACTACAAATAGGATTGAATGGCCAGGGAAAGAAAAATTTCCTACTTGGGACGAAGTAGCCGGGGAGGGGATTGAATCTGGTGATTACCATCTGACTTATAAGAAGGATGGGGATACGCTGGTTATGATGTCGATGAATGTACATCCCGATTTCCGGGGAGAAGGTTATCCCGGATTAATGCTTGAAAGGCTACGTAATTATTCTAAACAGAATGAAATAAAGCACATAATCGGTCCTTTTCGCCCGAGCGATTATGGAATTTTTAAGTTAAAGCAGACAGATCCGGGTTTTTCCAAATATTGTGAAATGAAAAGAGAGGACGGAATGCCGGTAGACGGATGGCTAAGGAATTTATATAGAAATGGAATGAAGAAGATAAAAATCCAAAAAAAATCAATGTTTGTAAAAGTGTCTAAGGATGAATTTGAACAATTTAAGGTAAATTACCGGCCGGATTTATGGAAAGAAATCAAGAAAAATACTTGGGAATGTGGCGAGGTTGGAAACTGGAAGCTTTTTGCCGACCATGCAATTTATACGGAAGATAATATCTGGGGTGAAATGCCATTAGTTTGATGTTTGACTATTATTAGATTTTATTTTACTTTTAGATCATGTTAGCAACGATAAAGCAGAGTAAGTTGACTTTGCTGCTCGTAATATTTTATCTAATTCTCTTACTTTGGTGGTTGAAGATCTTTTTCTCCGGCCAAAAAACAGATGATGAAAATTACATATTTGGTTTGGCTTATGGATTTATGGCTTTAATTGGCGGGGTAAACGGTTTGCTGGTTTCAAGAATTTGGGGTGGATTTCATAGTTTGATAGGAAGAGGTGTTTCTTTTTTGTCTATTGGTCTTCTTTGCTATTTCTTTGGCCAAACTACCTGGAGCTTTTATAATTTGATTTTGAGGGTGGAAGTACCGTATCCTTCATTGGCTGATTTTGGATACTTTTCTGTAATCCCTGTATATACTTATGCGGCATATTGTTTTGCCCGGGCTTCAGGGGCGAAAAATAATTTTAACAAACTAAAGGGTAAGATTATTGCTCTTATTATTCCACTGGTAATGTTGTCTACCACTTATTTCTTTTTTCTGCACGACATGGAAATTAATTTCTCAGATCCCATAAAAACCTTCTTGGATTTTGGAACCCCTCTTGGATATTCGGTTGTAATTTCAATGACCTTAATTGCTTACTTTCTATCAAAAAATATGCTCGGGGGAGCGATGAAAAGTAGAATATTGATAGTTATCGGAGCTTTAATTTTTCAAAATATCACAGATAATACTTTTCTATACCAGTATAGCACGGGTTCATATTATAACGCCGGGATTAATGATTTAATGTTTGCAACAGCATTTGCTTTAATGAGTATTAGTCTGATCTCATTTAGAACTTACGAGTAAAAATATGGATCCGGTTGTCCAGGCAGTTAGTAAAATAATAAAGGAACAACAGGCGATCATTGGACCGATAGCTCTTGACCAAGCTAAAAAGGTAAACGGACTAACTTTGACCAGTACGGATGATGTAAAAATTACCGGAAATAAAAAACAAACTCTGGATAATTTAGTCAGACAATTTGAGAAATTTTTCGGTCAGGCCTCAATTCAAGTATGCAAAGAGGCTTTTAAACCTTTCTCCGAAAAAATTTCCCAGACCGATATTCCCGATATACTCAGAAACTAGTTTCGGTCCTGTGATAATATTAGCTTATGCTTTCTTCTCAATCGGTTAACGCTTATCTCAGACTAGAGCAAATACTGATGGCTTCCGAGGATTCTAAGTCTGTTTTTAACTTCCTTTTACCCCAGATTTTGCTTCAGCTTTTATCCATAGGCATAAATTATGACTTCGTTGATGTGGTTTTTTTGGGGCATGAGTCAAAAGTCAGCCAATCCTTCTTTGCCGATTCGAGTTTCCTGACTACCAGGATTGATTTACCGCCGACTGTTATAAACACAGATTTACTTTTGGATAACCGGCATGATTGGGAAAAGGAGCTGCTTTGGGGGCGGCTATTTGTGACAGCCGATTTAACTCTTCTTAGTAAAAATTTGCCGGTCATTAAAACTTTGGTATTGTCACCGGTTATGAGAGCCAATAATCTAATTGGTGTTCTAACTCTAGGAACCGGGCGTGAGGCCAACTCCTTATCAGAGGAAGAGAAAGAGCTGGTTATGATTATTACAAATCTACTCAATTTCGCCTTCAAGATTCATGACACCGAAATAACTTTGTCCCAGGTTACCCAGGAGGTCTATAAGATGAATTCCAAACTTCACGAACTGGATAAATTAAAGGATGATTTTGTTTCCATCGCCTCCCATGAGCTGCGTACTCCGATGACCGCTATCCGTTCTTATGCCTGGATGGCGCTTCATAAATCCGATATTCCGTTATCCGAGAAGTTAAAAAAATACCTCGAGAGAACGCTTATCTCAACAGAAAGACTGATCAATCTGGTTAACGATATGTTAAACGTATCCAGAATTGAGTCGGGAAGGATTGAAATTGCCCCACAGGCTTTTGATATACAAAATCTGGTTGGTGAAGTCCTGGTTGAAATTGATGCTAAAGCCAAGGAAAAGAATTTGCAGATCGAGGTTGTTGGTGCGGTGGTGCCAAAAGTTTTCGCCGATCCCAACAAAACACACCAGATCCTGCTTAACCTTTTGGGCAATGCCCTTAAGTTCACCCAGGAAAACGGAAAAATTATCGTCTCTTACTTTAGTGACGGAAAAAATCTGCAAGTCTCAATCAGCGATAACGGCGTGGGCATCTCGAAAGAGAACCTGTCCCGGCTGTTCCGGAAATTCTCACGCCTGGAGGATTCTTATATCGCTGCTTCCTCAACCGGCGGAACAGGTTTGGGCCTGTTTATCAGTAAAAGTTTGGTTGAGTTGATGAAAGGGTCTATTAATGTCAGGTCGGAGGGAGAAGGCAGGGGAGCAACCTTTACTTTCAGTCTGCCTGTGGCAACCACCGAGCTTTTGGGTAAAGCGGAGAAGTATCATTATAGACCGGAAGGTGAGGTCAAACTGCTTGAACCGGTAGCGATCCAGGCATATCCGAACGAGCCCTCGGATATTATTTTCAGAACTGAAAACCAACCGGCTGAAATCGGTTAAAAATTTGCAACTTTCGGGCAAATAGTTAATAATTGTTTCGGCATGGATGCAAATAAAAAAGTTTTAATTGTGGAGGATGATCAATTCCTGAGGGAGTTTTATCAGGAGCTTCTGGAGTCGGAAGGTATGGTAATTGATACTGCTCCTGAGGGGGAGAGCGCTGTTGCCAAAATTCACCAGGGGGGTTACGACCTGGTTCTTTTAGACATCATGCTGCCGAAGAAAGACGGTCTGGCAATTTTGCGTGAAACTAAAATGAATCCGCCGGTCAAAACCAACGGCCCGATAGTTGTGTTGACCAATATTGGCCAGGATGCCATTATTAAAAATTGTTTTGAGGCGGGGGCTGCCGGTTATATGATTAAGTCAGCGCTTAACCCGGATCAGGTGCTTCAGGAAATTCATAACTATCTGCAAATTTCCAATCTCATTACTTAACCTGTAATGTCTGAGATAAAAGTAATTTTTCAAGATTCCGACATTCTGGTTTTAGATAAACCTGCCGGTCTCGTTGTGACTCCGGCCGACACAATTACCTCCGAAACCCTGTCGGATATTTTAACTGCTGAATTTAAGATAAACCTGGATCGGGGAGGAGTGGTTCACCGGCTGGACAAAGATACATCAGGCGTAATCATAGCCGCCAAAACGCAGGAAGTTCTGGAAAATCTGCAAGCTCAATTTAAAAGCAGGCAGGTTAAAAAACAATACCTGGCTCTGGTTCATGGTGAATTTAAAGAGAGCAGGGTAGTGTTGGGCGCAATTGCCAGAAATCCCGGGAACAGGGAAAAGTTTATAGTCTGGGATGAGGATGGCAAGCCGGCTGAAACCGGATTTGAACCGATTCAGCGGTTCGAAATGAAGCAGGAGGGTATAGTTGAAATTTTCCCGGGCTTTTCAAAAATTCAATACAAAAAACTATCAGCTATCCGTTATCCGCTGTTTACTTTATTGAATTGTTTTCCCTTGACTGGACGGACGCATCAAATTAGGGTACATTTAAAATACATCGGTTTTCCGATTGTCTCTGATGAAAAATACGGAGGGCGGAAGACTGTCCGGCTGGACAGAAGATGGTGTCCGAGGCAGTTTTTGCACGCTCAAAGACTGGAACTTAATCACCCGCGGACAGGAAAAAAGATGGTTTTTGAATCCGGGCTGGCCGGGGATTTGAGTTCGGCACTTAGCGTATTGGAGAAAATATGATTAACCGATTAAAAATTAAACTGTCCTTTTAACTGGGATGAATAACGTCTTTCTACAACTTGCCCTGGTTTTGTCGTTATCATCTTTTTTTGGTTTTTTCGTCCATAAACTGAAACTGCCCCTGATTATTGCTTATTTAGTCAGCGGGGTAACCTTAGCCCTGGTCGGACAGTTTGATCCTAAGACACTGGGGATTTTTAAAATTCTGCCTGATTTAGGTATAGCTTTTGTGCTTTTTCTGATTGGGATGGAGCTTGATTTAAGGGAAATCAGGCTGTTAGGCAAGCCGATTATTATCGGTTCACTGGCCCAGATTATTATCTCAACCTCAGCCGGGTTTGCCCTGGCGGGATTTTTCGGCTTTTCACCGATTTCCAGCCTATTAATGGGTTTAGGCTTGGGTTTTTCCTCAACTGTGGTAGTGGTCCAGCTCCTTTTGGAAAAAAGGGATTTAACATCCCTTTACGGAAAATTATCATTGGGAATTTTACTGGTTGAGGATCTGATTGCAATTTTGGCTTTGATGTTCATTTCAATCGGCAGCATCAACGGCCAATTCTCAGCCGAACAAAGCCTGCCGGTTATCTATTTAGGCCTGAAAGCCATCGGGCTGTTTGTGCTAACCTTTATCCTGTCCAAGTATCTTTTAAAAAAACTTTTTGATTCCGTTGCTACTTCGATCGAGCTGTTATTTCTAACCGCAGTGACCTGGTGTTTTTTGTTTACCGCCCTGGCTGTCTTATCGGGTTTCTCGGTTGTTATCGGCGCATTTTTAGCAGGCGTTGCGCTGGCTACCAGTCCGTATCATTTGCAAATTCAGGGAAAAATCAAACCACTTCGTGATTTCTTTGTGGCAATGTTTTTTATTTTCTTAGGGTCCCAGGTCATTTTGTCTGATTTGGCTTCGGTTTGGTGGGTAATTGTTGTCTTTACAGCTTTTGCCGTATTCTTTAAACCGCTTATTTTTCTTCTGGTTTTAGGAATATTTGGATTTAGAAAACATACCATATTCCAGACATCTTTAAATCTTTCTCAAATTTCCGAATTTGCTTTGATAATACTGTTGGTTGGTGTAGAAATGAACTTGGTTCCGCAAATCACACTGTCGGTAATGGCTCCGGTTACTGTTTTATCAATTATTATTTCGGCCGTTTTGATTTCCCAATCCAAAAACATATACACCTTCTTTTCTCCTTTTTTGTCATTTTTTGAGCATAAAACCAATATTCATTATATGGAAACTAAACAGTTGGATGGATTGGAAGATCATGTTGTTGTAATTGGTGCGCATAGAGTAGGGGGGCCGGTAGTTACATTCTTACACGAAAATAAAATTCCCTTTGTGGTTATGGATTTTAATCCCCATGTTGTTGAAGCTCTAAAAAAGAAAGGAGTTAATGTTTTATATGGTGATGCCGGTGATCTGGAAATGTATGAGAATTTAAAACTTGAAGAAGCAAAGTTAATTATTTCAACCACCAGGGATTTATATGATAACGAAATTCTTTTGGATGAATGCAAAAAGAAGAAAATCAGGGCTAAGATTATAGCCCGGGCGATGGACCATGAACACGCCAAAGCCCTAAGGATTTTAGGAGCCGATTATGTAATTATGCCGGAGCAGGTGTCAGGGGAGTATCTGGTTAACCAACTTAAGCATCATTGGCCGGAAATGAATTTTTCAGGCATGAAATGAAGCTCCACGCCCCTTCGCTTAAGCTAAGTGACCTGGTATCTTCTTTTTCTCACAGAGCGAGTCTAAAAAGTATTCATCCACGGCCATTTCTTTGCCGGGGCTTTCTGTTCGAAAAATAAAAGCATTGACAAAGAATAGGCTGAAAACTATCATTAAATTATGTCGTTTGGAAGTTTTTTCAAGGGCGAAAAGAAAAAAAAGAAAAAGGGAGCAAGCGGACAATTAATCAGTTCGGCCCCGGTTTTCACACCACCCACGGTTGCAACAAAAGGCAAAAGTAAATTCTAGGTTAGATAAGAGCAGTTTTTTATGAGCAGGGACGGAGAGAGGGTTAAAGTTTTTAGTGTGGAAAAAAGACAAAAAAGAGAAATCTTTTAAAAAAGGCAAACCTTTTAGTAAAAGTGAAAAAACCGGCAGGAACCTTAAACTGGCCTTGCTGGCACTGTTGCTTTTGGGAATGCTGCTTATTCTTGGAAAGGCTTTCCAGTTTCTTTCCGACTTTCAAAAACCTTTTTACGTTTTAAATACCAAAGCCCGGGAGTATACATGGAACGGTGATTCGGTTTTGAATTTAGTTGTGGCAAAAACCGAAAAAGACAACGCCGGCAGTGACTTAAAACAACTTAACTTTGTCAGTTTAAATCCCAAAGAAGAAGAGATTACAGTGATTAAGCTGTCGGATGAGGTTTTCCTGGACGTGCCGAAAAACTTCGGTTTTTGGAAATTGGGTAGTATTTATAAACTTGGTCAGGAAAACAGGCCGGCGATAGGGGAGGACTTGCTGAAAATGTCGGTCTCCAGAATGCTGGCTTTGCCGGTAGACGGAATACTCGAAATAGAAACCGACCGGGATCTGGACATAGTTAAAGAAATTGAAAGCTGGAAAAGCAATATCTTCACCGGTTTTTCCTTTTTAACCAGGGTGAAAACGGACCTGAGTTTAAAAGAAGCGATGGATTTTGTTTCGCAAGCATCAAAAGTCCGCCAGGATAAAATTACCTCTTTAGACTTACTGCGTTCTGCTATTACCTCAAGCAAGCTGCTGCCTGATTCAAGCCGTGTTTTGGGTGTCGACGGGGTTAAGTTAGATACCTTCATCAAGCAAAATTTAAATGACCCGGCTTTATCACAGGAAGACTTAACGGTTGCAGTTTTTAACGGGACGGACCATCCGGGCCTGACTTCGGCTGCAGTCAGGATGATTAACAATTTAGGTGCCAGGGTGACGATTATCAGCAATACTTCGGAAAAATTTGTCAAAAACGGAATTTATATTAACCCCAGAGAAGGGGAGAGTATTGATAAGAGCCGGACTTATAAACGGTTAAGTGAAGTGTTTACTCCGAATTGTCTGCAGGATAATTGCCGGACTTCCGATATCGAAGTCCTCAATTCCAGGGCGGCCATTAACCTGGTGTTAGGGGAAGAGTATTTTAATTATTGGTCATCAAGATAAGGATCTGTTTCACGATCCGGTGAGGAAATTTTTTACTTAGTCTCCTGAACCTTGTAATTCTCTCGAGTAGAATTATAATTCTATATGTGATTTGGATTGCGCTTTTTTTCATCATCATTTTGGTTTCCGCTGTTATAGCCTTCCGTTCAATGCGGGATTTTGAGGAATTTCCGGAGGATTCATCGTTAAATGAGCTTTTTTTTATTGGCAATCCCCAAGCCCTGACTTTACAGGTTTTGGATAAATTGCACCGGCTTGTTTCGGAGAGGAAAAACTTTTTTTCGCTGGAGCGGTTGATTAAAGGTAAGGAGAAAGCTATAGTGCTTTTCGGCCCGGCAGAACTGGTTAATTTATTTCCCGAGCTTAATCTGGTAGAACTTGAGGATTATTTGGGCGAGCCTGACTCCGTTGGGACCCGACCGGATTCGGAAAAGAAAGTCAGCGTTAATGAAACACTGACTTGGCTGATTGAGCCTAAAAATAATGATAAAAGGCATATGCATATCGGTAACCAAATGAAAGAGTTGATTATCGGCAATGAGCAAAAAGTTTTTGTCCAGCTGGTAGGGGAGCCCCAGCATGGTAAGGACGGGACCTATTTTCAGTCAACTTTGCGCCTGATGGTTTCAGACAGTGATCCCGTTGAAAGAGTAAATCTGGCCAAGAAAGTAAACCAGGCTTTCCGGGACTCAACAGGTTTGAATAAGCATGAAGATAGTTTTCCCGAACTGAAGAAGTTTGAATCATTCAAGAAAAGGACTTTAATACCTAAAGAAGTCGCAGATTTTAAATTAACCTCACAGGAGATTTTTGATATTGTGATTTAAGTTACCAGACTCTCGGAAGAGGGGACTGAATCTTCGTTTTCATCCGAACTGCCTTCGCCGATTAAAGGAATATTTTCTGAGGAATAGGCTACAATTCTGGTGTCATCAAGAAACGAAGCCTGATTTTTGAATTTTTTTGCCCGGTAAATTTCCCTGACTAAAACTGTAAGCCCGTTGGGTTTCACGGATTTAATTATAGAGGTATATTTGTTTCCGCCTTTTAAAAGTTTCAACAGGTGGAATGCACTGTCATCGGGAAAGGCCCCTAAATAAACGTTGCCCGAATCGGTTACCGAAACACTCCGTTTTTTTGGAACTAAACTGACTACGGTACCGGGGGAGAGCTTGAGTAATTTTTGAGGCTCTGCCACTTTAACCAGATTGACCAGAGAGGTTACTCCGGGTTCCTCCAGGAACATAGAGGGGGACAGACTCATAAACTGCGAGGAAGGACCGACACCGTCTTTTTTCAGCGAAGACACTTTTTTCAAATTTTTTTGGGCAATTGTGTTGTAGGGGTCGATTTCCAAAACCTGGTGGTAAATTTTCTTTGCCTGGGAATAACTGCCGGTTTCAAATAAAGCTTTGGCCAGCCGGTTTAAGACCTCGGTATTTTTAGGTTCGGTTTCCAGTAATTGCTGATTTAAGGTGATGGCATTTTTCCAGTCACAGGAAATTGCAGCGTTGATTGCCATTTTGTGCAAGAGTTCAGGCGAGGTGGTCCCGTCGATCATTGATGGTAGAGTATAAGAAACATTGTCTGATCTTGTCAACTGGTAACTGAGAAAAACTGGCTGTATAATCCTGTAATATGTCAGGTCATAGTAAGTGGTCAACTATTAAAAGAGCTAAAGGGGCGGCAGATGCCAAGAGGGGATTAACCTTTACCAAAGTCGGTAATGCGATAACTATAGCTGCCAAACTGGGCAATTCGGGCGATCCGGAAGCAAATCCACGACTGAGAATGGCTCTCGAGGAGGCCAGGTCGGTTAATATGCCCAAGGAGAATATTCAAAGGGCCATCGACAGAGGACTAGGCAATCTGCCGGGACAAACCCTGGAAGAGGTGGTGTATGAAGGTTTTGGGCCGGCCAAGACGGCTTTTTTAGTAGAAGTGGTAACGGATAATAAGTTAAGAACTTTGCAGGAAATGAAAAATTTATTTGACCGGACCGGCGGAGCATTGGGAGGGAGCGGGAGTACGGCTTACATGTTTAAAAAGGTCGGTGAAATAAAAGTTTTTTCCAAAGGCGGGAATAGTGAGACTGAAATTCTGGAAATCATTGACGGTGGGGCGGAGGATGTTGAAGAAATTAACGAAGAGGGCAGTCTAAAATACTTAGTTTATACTGATCCAACAGGCTATTCGCAGGTTTTGACTTATTTAAAGGACCACAATTTTAAAATCGGATTTTCAGGTATTATTATGAAACCGGTAATGTTGGCTGAAATTACCGGCAAAGAAGAAGCAGAGAGAATTTTGGCTTTTACCGAAAAACTGGAAGACCATGATGATGTACAAAAAGTGTATGCCAATTTTGATATACCAGAGGAATTAATGACAGAATGAATTCGAAGCACGAAATCCGAAATACTAAACAATATCTAAATCCAAAATAAGAAAAATGCTTAGAACATTTGAATTTGGTATTTTGGATTTGTTTCGAATTTCGATATTCGAATTTAGTGTTTACGTAGATTTAAACTATGAGAATTTTAGGAATTGATCCCGGGACGGCCAGTACCGGTTATGGAATTATCGATGTGCCCGAAGATATTTTAGGCAGGGAGCTCGGTGATTATGGAATTGAACTGGTTGATTACGGTTTTATTTCGACTCCGAAAGACATTCCGATGGAGAAAAGGCTGGTGCAGCTTTATTCGGAAATGCAGCTGGTTGTAGAAAAATTTTCCCCGGAACAAATTGCCATTGAAATGCTTTTTTTTGGCGCCAACACCAAGACAGCTATCGCGGTCGGGCAGGCGAGAGGAATTGTCATGCTGGCGGCAGGAATGGCCGATATCTCAATTTTTGAATATGCCGGGCCGCAGGTAAAATTGATGGTGACGGGGGCGGGGAGGGCGGATAAAAAACAGGTTCATGAGGGGGTCAGAAACTTTGTTTCTAAAATGAAAGGCGAGAAGGCTGCCGAATTATCAAAACCGATGATGGGCACAAAAAGAAAAAAAAGCTGGGATGATAATGCGGTTGACGCCGTAGCTATAGCTATTTGCCATGTACTGAAAAAGCTTGTATCCAAGTAATGAAAGCAATTCTTGAGAAATCCGATAAATTTTTAAGTAAAAGGCAGAAGATTGTTGCCACATCAATAATTGTTACTTTGGCCTTCATTTTAATAACCCAGCCGGTTAATGTTTTATTTAAAAGATATTACCTGGTGGCAGTTTTAGGTCTGTTGACCTATATCCTGACTTTAATATCTCTGTGGAAGGGTATGACTTTGACTAAGGCTGTTTTGCTTTTAATCCTGCCGGTTTTTTATGTTATAGCTTTCCCCGGATTTTATCTCTTATTCAAACACGTCAGGTGGTTAACCAGACTTCCGGCAGCTGTTTTTTTCGGCATATCATTTTATTGGCTGATTTTATCTCAGAATATACTGAATGTGGCTTCAGACCGGGCTATTCCGCTGTATAGGGCTGCCTCAACCGCAAATTTTGTTTTTACTATTTTCAGTTTTATTCTGATAGTCAGCATTGTATTTTCTCTTAACCTGTCGTTTTATTGGAACGGATTAATAGTAGCGGGGTTGAGTTTTCCATTTTCCCTGCAAAGTCTCTGGGCGATTAAAATGGAAAAAATAGATTCAAGATTGATTGTTTATTCGGTAATTATTTCACTGATTCTGGGGGAGAGTGCGGCAGCTCTTTCTTTCTGGCCTCAATCTCCACTGGTTAATGCTCTGCTGTTAAATTCCATAAACTACATTTTTTTGGGCATCCTGTCGGAGTATCTGAGGGACAGGCTGAAAAAGAGGGTGATTATCGAATACGCCCAGATTGGCGGAGGATTAATGCTTCTTATTTTTCTACTGACAATTTTATTTGGCTGAATAGCGAATTAGTAGGGAAGTGTGAAAATGGTAGTGTGCAAAATGATATAGTTTGATGCGGTTAATGTGGACAAGTAAGGCAAAACTATAAGTCTTATTTTCTGGATTGACATTATGAGCTTGGCCGGAAATTACTTGTCTTATTTTTATCCGGGTAGGTGTGTGCAAGAGGCACACCGCTCTAGCAAATTGCGACATCAGGATATTCAAACAAAACCCGAAGGATATTTTCATGCGTGAAAACTATAAGACTTAAGATATTTGTCTTATGTTTGTATGTTCCTCAGAGAGATGAAGGAATCCGGGCGTAAGTTGTGGGAACTATGAGCAGAAGGAACACTACACCGGATCTACTAATGGCCCATTTAAATGGTTTTAGCCTCAATTAAGTCTGACTCAGGCTCACTTACTCTTGATGTCGCACAATGTAGCTTATGCGACGTCGCGAAGTAAATTCTGAAGTGTAGTACTTTCCGGTTCTGTTTATACTGCCGAATTGGCGAAAAAAAATCTGTTCCCGTTGGTCCTATTTTTAGTTATTTACAGGTCTTTTTTACTGATTTATAAATTCATAATTTAACCGGTTTACTTATATTCCTTTGTAAGTTCGTTTAGCTTGATAGATCAAGCTAAACTTCAGATGGGCAATTGGGCGTCTCCCCCGTCTTGGCGGCGTTTTAGGGGGGATTTTGGGGCTTGTGCCTATATTCAGATCCAATCAGATAAAATCAGAAGATCAGTGAATCTGCTAGTCAGAAAGTCAGAGCGATCCACCAAAGCGCCAATTTTTATGCAGAGTATTTATTCTTTTAGATAAGACTTTGTATTTTTCCTGCAACGCTGAAGCTTCATTTTTAGCTTTTGGAAATGTAATAGCTAAAGTCCTTAAGTGTGTAATAACTTCATCATTTGAAGCTAATGCTATTAATAAATATCTTCGAAATTCTTTCGCAGAAGACCTTTTCGCAAAACCTTCAGCAATGTTTGCAGAAACAGATTTAGCAGCTCTTTTAGCTTGTAATTCCAAATACCTCTCGGATAATGGCAAATTATTTACAATTTTATAAAGTTCCGGTAATAACTTTAGCGCTTCCTTATAAACTTCTAAATCAGTAACATCTCTTATCATCAACTAATTCTAACAAATCATGTTTCTGATTAACTGGCTTTCTGATGCATCTGATTTTATCTGAACCCTCCGATCCGTTGTCGCACAATATTTTTCAGCATCATGGACCATTGACTATTCCTATTAACTTGCATCATTATTATGTTAATGGGCACCGCCTTGAAACGTTTGCGTGATTTTTTAGCTTATAGAGGTTTAAAGCTTGATAACAAGTCAACCACTTCCCTATTAGTCCTGTTGGCAATTCTTTTTTCATTGCCGGTCGGTATTTATCTTGTCCGCCAAAATTTAAGCTTTCTGCCAAAGGCTGCAGGTGAACTGATTCAGCTCGGTGAAGGAGGCTGTATTAAGGTCGACAAGGACAAAAAGAAGGTAGTAGATTGTCCGTTGGTTCCTTTAAAATTGACCAATCCGTTTTTTAATATTAATACCGTTACGGCAACATCATCAGCCTCACCTTCTCAAAACGGTTCGTTACAACCTTCTCCAACTGTCGCAGCGTCTACAGGTACCGGCACTCCTAAAAACGTTAATGTTAAAAGTTTTAACAACAATGTTCAGCAGGCACTGGATAGCATTAAAACCAGCGGCGGTTCCGTGTATCTTCCTGCCGGAACTTACACAATTACAGAGAAAGTCCGTCTCTACTCAAATACCACACTTTTTGGTGACGGTATGGGGGCTTCAATTATTAAATTCGCAGATAACGTTTCAGTCGATGACATGATGGCCAACGACACTACTTCAGGCCAAAGTAATATAGTTGTTAGGGATTTAACACTGCAGGGACCGGACATTCCCAGAATTCTTGATAAAGGTCATGGTTTAAAACTTGAGAACCTGGATAATGCATACATAATTAATGTTGAAGTTAATGATGTGATGATGGACGGGATATATCTGGGTTACAAAAATAAAGACGGAGCCCCGAAAGGAGTTACTAATCTCCGGATTAGCGGTTGTAGGGTCAATCGTAGCCAGAGACAGCAAATCGGTCTAATCATGGGCAGCAATGTGGTTATAGATGGTTGCTCTATTGACGGGACAAACAAACATGGCCAACAGGTATATGTCGGCATAGATCTGGAACCTGATGATGCAACCACGCCGGTAAGTAATTCTTACATCATTGGGAATACTGTTTCTAATACAAATATTGGAATAGCTTTAAACGGATCGGCCGGTGAAAGTAAGAATGCCGCAACAGTTCATGATAATAAGGTTTGCGGCAATAACGTTAATGCAATTTCAATCCCGATTGCCGATAGCGGACAGAATAACCAGATCTCAAGCGGTTCCTGCGAGATTCCCGGAAATTTAGCTACCCTCCCCTCTGCTCCGGCCAAGCCGGCAGCACAGCGCGATTCCTTATGGGCAAGTTTAGTAAAGACAGTTTCGGCCCAGGATAGTGATGATGTTTTTATCGATGGTGAGGATTCCGACTCGCAAGACCAATTTGTGAATGATGGAACCGGGGAGAGTGACAGTAATGATAATTTTGGTACCGGTAATCCGGGAAGTGATAAACTCCTCTATCGTTTGTCAGAAACTCAAGCCGGTTTAAATAATGCTCAATGGAAAGAATTTGCGATGGGCCCTTCGGCACTAAATTATGCTGAAAGTCCCGGAAAACTTACGTTATTTTTTAGTTGGGTTAATTCAGTAATAAGCAAAATTACCGGCAGTGTTTCGGCCCAGGAACAAAATTGTGCCAAAGAAGGCCCTGCCGATCCGTCCCTGACCCAGAATCCGGTAGCTGAAGAGGCAGGTCAACTGGGAGCCTTAAAATGTAATGAGGAAAAAGAAAATATTGGTGCAGGAATTAAAAAGCAGATCACCGTACAGACAGCCGGTCAGAATACCCAATTTAATGCATCGACAATTACTAACAGGCAACAGTCTGTTTATGAAAACGGCTATGTGATTCATTTTTGGTGGAGCGATGGACATGAGTCCTGGGATTTTAAAGATAAAATTGGAGTGTTGAAAAAAAACACCGGATTTATCAAACGGAATAATTTTCAGAAAAAAACAGGCGATCAACAATTTAACAACGGGTATGTAATTACTACTTTTGCAGATAAAACCATAGAATACAATAAGTTCACCGGAACTGGTGAGAGTATTAAGTACATTCCGGCGGAATCTTTTGCTCTTTATAATGAAGCATATACCGGTGGAGCTCCTAACGAAGCTCCTGCTATCGCAGCACAAGTATTCGGGTCCGGCAGTGCCCAAGTTGTCCAAAGTCAAACCACAAATATAGGTAATAACAATAACGGCGGAAATTCAGGTAGCGGCAGTAATACTGGCGGTGGAGGTGGTTCAAATGGCGGGTCTAATACAGGCGGATCCGGGACCGGAGGTTCGGGAACAGCCGGAACAGGTACAGGAGGGGCCGGAACCGGAGCTAATGGTACGACCTCAGGTCCGTTACCTCAATCAAGCGGCACTCCCTCTTTTAGTATCGGCCCTCAATTTATAAACACCACCTTCCAGTTAGCCGATATAAAACCGGGAACCAAGCAAATTTGGGTTCAGTTTTTGCATCCTGACGGAACAACCCGGGTTGACAACGTAACTTTTGATTTGGTTGAAAGAACGCCGCAAATATTGGGCCTTGCCTGTAATTTGGATATATCGAAAGAGAACCTTAAAATAACTATCGAGGGGGAGCATTTCGGCAATGAAGTTGGCACGATTGAAACCACAGCCCCATCCAAATTAAAAGCCGAAGTATTAGGTTGGAATGATAAACAAACAGTCGGTTTTCTGAAAAAACCCAATATCCCTATCAATGAGGGTACGAGATTTAAGATCAAGGTCATACGTCCCGATGGATTTGAATCAGGCGAAGCGGTTTGTGCTGTTGATAAATCTTTAGTGTCCCTTGGTGCCAGGATATTCTGCAGGGAACCAGGAAAATTTGATGCCAAAGATGTTGCCGTCAATTTGATATACAATCCCGAAGATCCGTCCAACCCTAAAAAACTTAATAAGGTTGAAGAAAAAGTCACAATTGGTGCCGACGGTGAAATAGCTAACCTAAAAACCAAGCTTCAGGTTGATAAAAATTATGCCATTGCAATCAAAGCTCCCAACTCTTTACGGCGGACTGCGGTTTTTACAGCCCAGGAAGGAACGACCGAAATTTTAAGGCCTGACGGCGCCCCGTTTATATTGCCTGTTGGCGATATCGCCCCGCCCGTGAGTCCTGATGGCAGGATTAACACTTTGGATAGGTCAGAACTAATTAGACAATGGAGGATTCTCGGACAAACCAATACCAATGACAACCGTCTCACAGGAGATTTTAACCGTGATGGCCGGGTAAATTCAATTGACTGGGCATGTATGAACTATGATTTTGGCCAGGAAGACGAACCGGTTCCGACCTCTGTCCCCCAGCCTGCATCAGGCTCACTCCGGATAGGAGGAGGTCAGGCGACGCTGACCATTCCTACTTCAAACACTTCAACAACATCGTCCAATTCCTCATCCTCCCCATCATCTACACCAAAACCCAGTGGCTCAATTTTACCCCAGCCGAGCCCTTCAAAAGATACTTCCAACTCTGTTAAGATAGATTTAGGAGGTAAACTTTTCTTGGATACTAATAGGAATCAGGTGGCGGATATTGGCGAGTCGTATATATCACAAGGGGCGGCGGTGGTTAAATTATTGCAGGTGCCTGAGGAACATATTGTCGGTACATCACTTACTGCTGAAGAATTGGCAGATTCTAAAATTTTGACTGAAGTTACCAATAACTTGCCCGGGGCAAATTATGATATTTCAGTGTTTGTTGATAAGGATTCGGGTTCCAAATTTTCCGTTTTAGCTAATGCCAACAATGGACAGCTAGCCGGCACAATCGATTTTGCCCTGGAGGCTCCCCTATCCAATTCAAATCAAGTGATAAATATTCCTTTGACATCAGCAACACAATAGAAATGGAAACTCCCAGCTTTTTACAACCGGTACAAAATTTAAGCGAACAGACAAAGAGGAATTTTTTTGGCGAGAAAAAGAGATGGCTAAGTATTATTGGCCTGGTTATTTTGGTGTTAGGTATACCGCTTGCACTTTTGCTGCTCCAAAGAACCCAAATATTTGCCCCGAAAGCTGAGGTTAAGCCTATTGAACTAATAGGCGGGGCCGACACTTGTGTTATTTCAACCGAGACCAATAAAGTCAGCTGTGCTTCTTTTCCGATTAAACTGACTTCCCCGCTCGGTCCGCCGGTTGGCGTTGGAGGGGTTTGCATGTCTGATAATGATTGCCAGTCTGGTGATATATGCTTCAATTATCAAAACTATCAGGGAACTTGCAGGCCTGCCGATACCAGTTGTACTGCGGTTATTACCAGGGCATGTGATCCTCAAAACACCAATGAATGCGTTGACTTCCCTACTCCCTGCCACGTACCTCCGGGTTGGCTGCCTCCCGGAACCTCCCCTTCCCCGGTTCCCTCGACTCCGGCAGCTATTACTGCTTGTCTGAAATCTAAGTTTAACTTGGGTGATCCCTTGACTGCGGCAAATAAAAACAATACGACGATACTTTATTGGAAGAGCTTAGTGACTCTTGCCCAGTTAAAGACAGCTGCTGCGGAATGCGGGGCTCAATTGCTTAACCCGACAAATTTTACGCCATCAGTACTAGAAACCTTAGTGAGGGGTGCAGGAGCCAATCCGAATCGAAATGTTTTAGTTGAGGGTCCTTGTAGTAGTGCAAAAGTTAATGATTATACGAGTGGTGGTATAAAAGTCAGCACCGACAG
>DATDWU010000040.1:0-2137 GCA_035289525.1 Patescibacteria group bacterium
GACTCAG
Source organism: Patescibacteria group bacterium (assembly GCA_035289525.1). Taxonomy (GTDB): domain Bacteria; phylum Patescibacteriota; class Microgenomatia; order Daviesbacterales; family UBA10151; genus JACPKO01. The sequence continues at coordinate 8 of DATDWU010000040.1, forward strand.
CTAGTACATAGAACAGCGCAAAGGAAAAGGGAGTTGTTAAAAAGGAAGTAAACAGCGCCCCGGCCACAAACTCGGCTAAAAAACGGACCGGCTCAACTCTGGTGACGAAAGCGTCCAATGAACGATTTTGAATCAATAAATAGGCTAGGAAAACACTGATCAAAAAGATAATCAAATCTGCTATCAGCTTTTTAACTCTCTTCGGCATCTTTACATTCTATCAAAAAAGATATACTTTATTTAGTGATGGGACTTTTAATTTCACTGCTTTTAAATACCCTGGCTTTAATTATCACGGCTTATATCGTCCCCGGGATCAAGGTTGACACCTTTGTTTCTGCACTTTTAGCGGCAGTTGTATTGGGCATCATAAATACTTTCATCAAACCGGTTCTGGTTTTACTGACCCTTCCTCTGACAATCATAACCCTGGGATTATTCATTTTTATTGTTAATGCCATTGTCTTAAGGATAACGACCTTATTTGTTCCGGGATTTATGGTCGACGGCTGGCTGCCGGCAATCTTAGGGGCAATTGTTTTATCTATAGCTTCGACAATTCTTTCTACTTTGGTCAAAGATTTTGCCTTGAAGAAATAATTTTCTATCCATTTTAATTATAAAAGCCGAAGAAATATAAGTAGCTTATAAATCCGAGTGCCATTAAAACCGCAAATACTGTCAAAAAAATAATAGCTGACTTGATACTGTTCAGCTGAAAGAGAACTTTTGATTTGTCTCTCTCTGGACGAAAAACTTGAGATCTTGCTAGAGCATAAACCGGGAAAGCAATTATCATAATCATTGTAAAGTATATATCTCTCCTTTCTAAAGGATTGCTGTTTGCCAACTTATTGAGCATTATCAAAAGTAGTACTAGACATATTGAAATAATTATTACCGGATAAGTTAATAGCTTATTTTTAGATTTACGTGCAGCCATCTCTATTCTGGTTTATTCTTAGAGTGAAATGCTTTATGAACCTCACGTAACTGTTTATTAGTGATATGAGTATAAATCTGGGTTGTGGCGATGTTGGCATGTCCCAGCATCTCCTGGACGGAGCGGATATCTGCTCCGTTTACCAGCAAATCGGTAGCAAAACTGTGACGCAGAGTGTGGGGGGTAGCTTTAACCGTTAGTCCAACTGCTTTAACATATTTCTCGACAATTCTCTCAATGGATCTGGTTGTTAACCGCATATTCTCTCCATCATCAGATGGATCCTGCCGGCCTTGAAACCTGATGAATAGCGGCTTATACGGGTCTTTCCGTACATCCAGAGCATTGGCAATCGTCTCGCAAGCTTCTTCCGATAAAAAAACGATTCTTTCTTTTCCGCCCTTGCCAATAATGGGAAACTCTCTTCGTTCAAAATTAATAGTATCCCGGTTGAGTGAAGCCAGTTCCGAGACGCGTAGACCGGTTGAGAAAAGCGTCTCCAGGATCGCTTTATCCCGTAATCCATCCGGTGTTGTTAAGTCGGGAGCTGCCAGCAAATGCTCCAAATCACTATTCTCTAAAACCTTAAGAGGGGAGGCCTCAACTTCACCTAATTCGACTTTTTCCGGAGATAAGGAGGTAACGTCTATTCTATTCAGGTATTTCAAAAAAGAGCGCAGAGCAATCATGAAATAATTCTGTGTTTTTCTTTTGAGTGGTTTTTTTGTTTCGGGGTCAATCCAGCGGGCAAGATGAAGTCGGTATTTTTTAATCAAATCCAGATCAATACCGGAGGGCTTAATCTCCCCGACAAACTCTAAAAAGCGGATTAAATAATGATTGTAATTTTCAATCGTATTTTGGGAAACATTCCGCTCAAGTTCGAGATATTCCAAAAAATCCAATTTGAGGGCAGACAGATCTTCCCGGGCAGACGAAGTCATCAAAAACCCCTTTCTTTTCTTCTGCGAGTGCGATCCACCGGCTGGCGGAGAAGCACGAAGCAGATCCTTAAAGCATTACCAATCCGGCAACTCCCAAAACCACTAAAATAATTCCTACGGCTCCGATAATAATTGTATTATCCAAAAGTCCGGCTGTCTTACCGTTGCCGGTAACATCATTCAAATTAGGTTTGTACACATGATATTGGGCAGACTGAGAAGAAGTCGGGCTGGTACCCGGCA
>DATDWU010000041.1:0-2569 GCA_035289525.1 Patescibacteria group bacterium
TAAAGAGGTGGCTTGATAATCCAAACGTTTATTTAGCGAAAAGATTAGCCTGGGTTTGGAATCAATAATTAGTTTGTCGCCTATGACTATTATTTTATCGGTCGGGCCTTCTATATTAGTCAGGCTTGCCAGAGCCTGTTTAATTTTGCCGATTAAATCTCCCTGGACTCGGCCGCCGATTTTTAATTCCTCTCCGGTTATTCTTAGTACCGGAAAATTAATAGTTCCCTCTCCCTGATCAAAAATAACGCCCTCGGAATCGATCAAAAAATAAGCACTATTTGAGGATTCATTGACATCTTTAACAATCCGGTCAAGAATTTTTACCGGAACCGCAGCCTGACTTGACTCGGTAGCAATCTGGTAATCTGCCGGTAATTCAACCAGCGGATTTGGTTGCCGGGGAAGCAGTACCTGGACAGCGGCAAATTCGGCCTTCCGTCCTTCTGTCTCAATAGTTAATTTATTTGGAAACGAGACTTCTGTGTTTATTTTTCCGATGCAAAAAAATTTTTGTTTTAACTTATCAGAAAGCTCGCTTTGATCAAAGGCAAAATAATTTAACTGTAGATCTTTTAAAAATTTTCCGATCATCCCTTCATCGGTACAGGTCAAACCGGTGGCTTTAACAGTAAAATTATCCAGCTTACTTCGGGTGAAAGTATAAAAGCAGGCATACCCCAACAAAACTGTCATCAGTACCGCTCCGGCAATCAGCAGAAATTTTTTGAGTTTTCTCTTTTTTTGTTCATCCCTCATTCCAAACTTTACCTTTCCCAAATGAACCGCTCATTTAAAGCTTAACCCCGGATTTTGCAGCCTGTGAAGAACCAATAGAATTTCCTGGACTAACCTATTGTCTCCGTCTAAGATTATCTCTTCCTTAAAAGATATGGCAGATTTTTTCAAACTTTTTTTCTTATTTAGCATTTCCCTGATTTCGGCTAAAAACTTTTCCGGCGATAAATTCTTTTCTTCAAGAGCCTTACCCAACCCATGGATTGAAAAATATTTGGCACTATTTTTCTGCTCATTACCTACCGGAATTGGAATTATTAGGGCGGGAACCGATTTTAAAGCCAGCTCCATTAACGTATTCATTCCGGCTCTTGTCACCGCCAGGTCAGATCGTTCCAGCAGATAGCTTAGGTCTGCCGGTGAAATCCATTTTGTAACCAGATAACTGTCTGACTCGTTTTTCTTTAGATTAGTAAAGTCATCAAATTTAGAGTCCCCTGTTTGATGGACAATCCGGGCCAGATTAGTCAGCTCGGTTAATTTATCTTCTACTAACAAATTGATTCTATGGGAGCCTTGACTACCGGCGGTAATTAGAATTAAGGGTTTTACAGTTTTTGTTTTGGTAAAATCTTCGATTTGTTTACCCGGATGGGCCTGGAGAATCATAAACTCCTTTCTAATAGGATTACCCGTGACAATAAACTTATCGGCATTTAAAAAAACGGGAATTTTAAAATCACTAAAAGATACTGCAATTTTTTCGGCAAAAAAACTGCTGATTAAATTGGCCAAGCCCATCTTTAAACCCTGTTCATGAACTAAAGCCGGAATCGATAAAAACCACCCGCAAACAACCACCGGCAATCCGGTAAACCCGCCGAAAGAAATGATTAAATCGGGTTGTTCTTTCATTAAATAATAGAAAGACTGCAGAAAACCCAACGGGGTTTTTAACAGAGAAATTATTGTTTGTAGAGAAAAAAAACGGTTTAATTTACCGGCAGTAATGGGTACAAATTTAACCCCCAAACCGGGCAGAATTTTTGATTCGGATGACAAAGCCTTATCATCATCCCTGGCATATTTTCTGCCCAGGTAGATAATTTTAATATCCGGGATTTCTAAAAGTTTTTCAATAACCGCTTGGGCAGGGGTGAAATGCGAACCGGTAATTAAAATCTTCATTGCTAAGATTGTATCAGTTTTAAAAGATATTTTTCATTGATTTTTAAAATATACTCACTTATACTACTGCAATGGCCGAGAGGAATCCCCCTCATTCAAGACATATAATAATACAAGATCGTTCTTATGACAGACCTGGAATTGCAGTATTTCGGTGGGAAACATCTGGGAGGGGTAGACCAGCCAAGTTAGTAGAAGTTACAGATGGTAATGCTAAATCCAGAGCTCAGCGACGAACTATAGTCAATTAAAATATTCTTAAATTTTACCCTTACTAGAATTAGAGATATTTAATAAGATTCCAACTGCCATCAGGTTGGCCAAAAGTGCCGAACCGCCGTAGGATATGAAGGGCAAAGGTACCCCGGTTAATGGAAAAATCGAAACCATAGCCCCCAAATTAACAATTGTTTGGATCCCCAGCCAGCAGGTCAATCCGAACGCTACCAGTTTTCCAAACGGTTCATTACACTCCTCGGCAATCTTAAAACCTTTGTAAATTAAAAAAGCAAACAAACCGATTAAAAAAATGCTGCCGATAAATCCCAATTCTTCTCCGACAACAGCAAAAATTGAGTCGGTTGTCACTTCGGGAATATATTCAAATTTTTGCTTTGACTGGCCAATCCCCAAACCTGCCAAG
>DATDWU010000042.1:0-8271 GCA_035289525.1 Patescibacteria group bacterium
CAGGTCGATAGCGGGGGAATCCTTGGCTGCCCGGAGAGAACAACCTGATGTAAAAATTCTCATCGCACTAAGAGATAGTGTTATTGTGCCTATACCACGCGAGGACCTTGAGGATATATTTGCAACAGACAGAAGACTGAGAGGTGCGTTGCTTGAGGCATTAAGCAGCGATGCCAGAAGATTAGAGGAAGCTGCGCTTATTTTTCGAAGAAGGGGTGTCCACGACCGGTTAGCTCTCGCGATTTTAGGTATAACCGGAGACGAAGGAGGGAAAATTGGTTTAGTGCATGAGGATTTGAGTTTTTTCGCCGGGGTTAACCGGGCAACAACTACAACTCAACTCGGTAAGTTTGAAGGAATGGGTATTTTAACTAATGACGGGACAGGCTATTCAGTTCCGGAGGTTGGTATTAAGGCGCTTCGGATGATGGCAATCTGCGGTGATGCTCCGGCCACAGCTATCAGGGCCGCCCGCCATAAACCAATAGAAACCCCGGGAGATCATACTGAATGGGACAAAATAATTACCTAAACTTATGGCGCATAACCGATTTGAAGCACCAACCGATCTGACAGCTTTATATCAAAGATACCGGAGGGGAAAAGAAGAGGGAATCAGAACTTTGACTTTTCGCAGGAAAGCCAGAATCCATTCGCAAGACGATTCTTCTCATAACCTAAGGATCCTTATAGGGGGACGGGTACTACTTTCCGGAGTGGATATTTCCGGACATCAAATCGGAGGGGGACTAGCTTCGCCCGTATCCCTTTTTTTCGAACCTTTTTCTAATGATACTCAGTTAACACATCCATACGACGCGGAGGCATTTGAAGATTGTCAATTAATTGAGATTGAAAAGCCCCGGCTGGCCGATGTTTTTGGTCAAGATATTGATTTATCCCGGGTAATACTTTCAGCAGCTAAGGCTGATAATTTATATATGACTCGCCGGAACCGGGTTTTACAGGGGCATGGAATAGAACAACCGGTTGCCGCTATGGTTCTTGATTTTACTAGTGGTGCAACTCTTCCCCTAACAGCGACTGAAAGCCAACTCGCACTACAGGCTGGAGTAACTTATCAATCAGTTAGCGCTTTATATAAGGACTGGATCACCGAAGATTTGCTGGAAAGAGCTGGCTTAGGCAGGATTTCCACCCGCCTTTCAAGAGCCTTAAGAGTAACTCAGGATGGAAAACAAGTCCTTCATTTAATTAGTGAGGGCTATTCTTTGGGAACTGCAATGGCTAAAAGAAGAGATCTTATAACCTGATTCAGGCCTACCGAATCCTTGCACATTAGCTTCAAATATGGTTAAATGGTTTAGGCTAAAAGTGACCTTAAAAGTCATCCTGAGCGAAGCGAAGGATCTGCTCCTGAATAGATGGACGAAAACACCACCCCCCCACAAAATATCGGTAAAATAGAAGCGGCACCTCTGGTCGAAGAGATGCAGAGGTCTTATCTCGACTACGCGATGAGTGTTATTGTTTCCCGTGCTCTGCCGGACGTTAGGGACGGACTGAAACCTGTCCAGCGTAGAATCATTTACGCCATGAGCGAGCAGGGCTTGCACCACACCGCCAGATACCAGAAATCGGCCGCTGTGGTCGGTGAAGTTTTAAAGAATTATCATCCCCACGGTGATGCCCCGGTTTATGAGGCTATGGTGCGCATGGCTCAGGACTTTTCAATGCGTTATCCGATGGTAGACGGCCAGGGAAACTTTGGTTCGGTTGACGGAGATTCACCGGCCGCTATGCGTTATACCGAAGCCAGGCTGTCCGGAATTGCCGATGAGCTGTTAAGGGATATTAATAAAGATACCGTTGATTTTACCGAAAATTATTCCGGGACAACCGACGAACCGGTCTGGATGCCGACGGTAATCCCAAATCTTTTACTTAACGGCGCCCAGGGAATTGCTGTCGGAATGGCCACCCAAATTCCTCCTCATAATTTAGGTGAAGTCTGCGATGCCCTGATCTACATGATTGAACATCCTGCCCGCAATGCTTCGCAAAGCGATGCAGGCGGGCCTGCAAAAGAACTCAAAGCAACTGAGGAGACGAAGACAACTGAAGCAACTAAAGAAGACAAACAGGAAGTGAGGCTGGGACAAACAGTTGAGGAGTTAAAACAAGAGACGTACTACCAGTCAAGCGCTACGGTGGAAGACTTAATGCAATTTATTAAAGGCCCGGATTTCCCGACCGGAGCATCGATCTACGACATCACCGAATTTCAGGCGGCTTATGCCACAGGCAAAGGCCGGGTGGTGATGCGGGCCAAAGCCGAGATAGAAGAAGCCAGGGGCGGCCGGTTTGATATTATCATTACCGAACTGCCATATCAGGTTAACAAAGCCGTTCTGATTGCCAAAATGGCTGATCTGGTCAAAGACAAAAAGATTGACGGAATATCCGATTTGAGGGATGAATCCGACAGAAGAGGAATGCGGGTGGTGGTTGAACTGAAGAGGGATGCCAAGCCTCAATCGGTCCTAAATAATCTTTACAAACATACCGCCATGCAGTCCGTCTTTAACGTTAATATGGTCGCTCTCTCAGACGGTGTCCCTCATCTGATGACCTTAAAGAGGATCCTGGGAGAGTTTATCCATCACCGCCAGATCGTAATCACCCGGCGCAGTGAGTTTGAACTGAAAGAAGCGAAAGCCAGGGAGCATATTTTAGAGGGATTAAAAATTGCCGTCGATAACATTGATGAGGTAATTAATACTATAAGAAAGAGTAAGGATGCCGACGAAGCCAAGGGTAAATTGATGGGCAAATTTAAACTATCCGAAATTCAGGCCGTAGCCATACTGGATATGCAGCTGAGGCGCCTAGCGGCCCTGGAAAGACAAAAAATAGAGGACGAATTAAAGCTGGTCAGGGAGTTAATTACCTATCTGGAAGACTTGTTAGCCCACCCCGAAAAAATCTTAAAAGTCGTCCGTGAGGAATTAAAAAAGATCAAAGACCGCTACGGGGATGACCGGAGAACCCGGGTTTACAAACAAAAAGTCGGTGAATTCTCGGAAGAAGATCTGGTGGCTGATGAACAAACAATTATTACCGTCACGCAGGGCGGCTATGTTAAAAGACAGCTTCCCGGAACTTTCCGGACTCAGGCCAGAGGAGGAAAAGGCGTTTCAGGTATTACCACTAAGGAAGAAGATGCCGTCTCTCATATTTTCTACACCCGGACCCTGGATAACCTGTTATTTTTTACCGATAAAGGCCGGGTCTTCCAGATTAAAGTATGGGAAATCCCTGAAACCTCAAGGGTGGCTAAAGGACAGGCGATTGTTAATTTAATCAACGTTGAACAGGGAGAAAAAATGACTGCTATCTTAACTCACCGCTCCAAAGACAAATTTAAGTTTTTATTTATGTGCACTAAACAGGGAAATGTCAAAAAAACTCCGATAGAGGAATATGCCAATATCCGCAAAAACGGCCTGATATCCATCAAACTCGATTCAGGTGATGAACTGGGTTGGGTGGTGCCGACTTCAGGCAACGACGATACGGTTATTGTTTCCTACCGTGGACAATCAATCCGCTTTAAGGAAGCACTTGTCCGCCCGACTCACCGCGACACTTCCGGCGTAAGAGGAATTACCCTTGAAAAAGACGATGAGGTGGTTTCCATGAACTTAGTTGACGACCCTTCACTCCATGTTCTGGTGGTTATGGAAAACGGACTGGGTAAAAAGACTCCTATATCCGCCTGGAAAACCCAGGGCAGGGGAGGATCGGGCATCAAAGCAGCCCAGGTAACAGAAAAAACCGGTAAAATTGTCACCGCACAGCTGATTAATCCTTCTCACGAAACCCTGGTTCTGACCAGTAATAAAGGACAGCTTATTAAGCTTAATATAAAAGATATCCCAACCTTACAGAGGCAAACCCAGGGGGTTATTTTGATGAGGGTCCGGCCCGGCGAGAAGGTTGCAGCAGCCACGGTGGTTGGGAAAAAAGACAAGGAATTTGAGGTAGAAATTAAAGATTAGTAATCAGTCTTCCCATACTTCCCACTTTAAAAATTCTAGTCTATAATGTAGCCATGCTTAAGTTTAGACAGCTTCCGGTAGAAAAACTTTTAACCAACCTGGTCATGTTATATTTCTCAATCGGCCTTATTTTCGCCATAGTCTTTGCCCTTTACTACCGCTGGGAATGGTTTGGTTATTTTTCACCGGGCTTTTTTGCAGTTTTATTAACCTGGCCTTTCCAAACCATCGGCTTCGCGGGCGATCTCTTATACTACGGCCTAGCCGGCAAACCAACCCCTCTCTAATTCTTGACTCAACCTATCCTATAGTGTATAATTAAATCCATGCGGTATTCTCCTGAAAGATCTATTAAAGATACAGAATTTAAGGCTGCTCTTATTGTGGGCGGGATAGAGATGGCAAGAATGGCTGGCCAAATTTGGAGGCTCCAAGCCCTGTCTACAGGAACAAGTTTTGATTCTATAAACCCGGCAGTCAATTTTATTCTGGATTATACTGGTGACTTTGCGGGTACTTATCTGATGTCATGGCTAGGCAAAGACTGTATACCATGGGTTTCTGATAAAAGAAAATTGGACATAGCAACCGGTATATCTGCTGTTACAGCAATTGCCATAGAGACAGTACCTATCTTTGGAATCCCGAAAACAGAAGATCTGTTTGCAGCCGCCGCGGGAATTTTAGCTTACAGAGGATTGAACTGGTATCTTAGAAAAAATTTAGCTGCTAATAGTCAAACTCCGACCACTCATTATCAATAAGCCTGTCGCCTTTATCTAGATTATTAATTACTTTAATATCTTCTGAAAATAATTCAAAATCCATTGCCTCAAAGTTTTGTCTTATATGTTCCTCACCGGTGGCTTTGGGAATTGTGATGATGCCCCTTGAGATGAGCCAATTTATAATAACCTGGGGCACGGATTTATTATGTTTTTGGGCGATTTCTAAAAGCTCCGGAATTTGAAGATCAGCTCCGCGTCCGAGAGGGGAATAGGCTGTTAGTCGAATTCCATTCTCCTGCGCAAATTTTTGTAACTCAAACTGGGCAAAAGTCGGATGAATCTCTACCTGATTATTAACAACCTCAATACCGGTTTTTAAGCAATCTTTTAGATGATTAACAGTAAAATTAGATACACCGATATTTTTAATGATGCCTTTATCTTTTAATTGGTTCATTGCCTCCAGACTTTCCACAAGAGGAATATTCCTATTGGGCCAATGAATTAAAAGCAGATCCAGATAATCAGTCTCCAGTTCCTCCAAAAACCTGTTAACAGCATTTTTCAAATCCTCAGTCCTTAAATCGGTATACCAACCTTTAGTTGTTAAAAAAATTTCTTTCCTGTCAATCCGGCTTTGATGAATTGCCTCGCCGACATGGCGGTGGTTGCCGTATTTATCAGCGGTATCAATATGCCTGTATCCTAACTCAAGGGCTTTTAAAACAGAATCTAAACAATCCTGACCCACAAGCTTCCAGGTTCCAAACCCCAAAGCCGGAATCTTATTTCCGTTTTTTAACTTATATTTTTTCATACAATACCAAAAGCCGTCCTCAAAAAGGGAACTGTCAATATTAAAATCTGCGATAAAATTACCAGGCCGACTGAGAATAGTAAATATTTATTAGACCAGACTGAGTGGTGCCGGCGCATAATAAAGACAAACACCATCTGAAGAAGAACGGTCAAACTAAAGGCCAGAGAACGGGCAATTTCTAAACCAAAATTTTCAGAAGCGTAAACAAAACTACCCAGTATAATAACAGACATTGCTACTCCGTAAAGTCCGACATAGCGGAGCGTGGGAAAGTCCAATATCGGTCTGCTGATGTTTCTCGGCAGGGATTTCATCGTACTTTCTGAGGGCCCGTCATAAGCTAAAGTTAAAGCAGGCAATCCGTCGGTCACAAAATTAATCCATAAGATTTGGGTGGCTGTAAGGGGAATCGGCAAACCAAAAACCGCAGCTCCGACAATAACCAGTAGTTCGGATAAATTACCGGTCATCAGGAACTTAACCACCTTTAAAATGTTGTTGTATATCAACCTGCCTTCTTCGACTGCCGTAACAATCGTTGAAAGATTATCATCTAAAATTATAATATCAGAGGCCTCCTTAGCTACATCGGTACCGGTGATACCCATGGCCACTCCAACGTGTGCCTGCTTTAAAGCCAGCGAATCATTAACCCCATCGCCGGTCACTGCAACAACTTTTCCCAGAGACTGGAACGATTTTACTATTCTTAACTTGTGTTCGGGCACAACCCGGGCAAAAATCCTGACTTTCTCAATCCTTAATTTCAATTCCTCTTCGGAGAGCTCGTCCAGCTGTTTACCTGTTAAAACTTCATCACCATCCCGCAATAACCCGACTTCCCGGGCAATTGCTTTGGCTGTCAGTTCATTATCACCCGTAATCATTACGGTAGTGATTCCGGCCCGGCGGGCTTTTTCAATCGCTTCTTTTGCCTCAAGCCGGGGAGAATCGGAAATCCCTATTAAGCCTAAGAATTTCATGTTTTTTTCCAGTTTCTCTATACCGGATTTGTGACTTGTAACATCAATCTTCGAAAAAGCTAAAACCCTTAAGCCCTCCGAGGCCATACTTTTGTATTCATTCTCTATTTTTTCCAACTCCTTACCGGTTAATTTGCAAAGGTGGAGTATCGATTCGGGTGCACCCTTTGAAAAAAGACACACTTTACCGGCTGACTCCCATAAAACGCTCATTCTCCTTTTAGCCAAACTAAAAGGTTCTTCCTCCAGAATCTTTCCTTCAGACCTGATTTGTTCATAATCTTTGCCCTTTTCCTTAACCCAAAGCAATAAAGCACCTTCCGTTGTGTCTCCCAGGATATCGAAAGAACCGTGGTCTTCCTTGAGCACCAGTGAAGCGCTGTTGCAGACAATGGAATTTAGTTCCAGATCTTTCAGGTTCTTTTCGTCCGAACTAACCTTCCTGACGCTCATCTTATTCATTGTTAAAGTGCCTGTTTTATCGGTACAGATAACCGAAGTGGCACCTAAAGATTCAATCGCGCTCATTTTTCTAACCAAAGTTTTTTTGGTATACATTTTTCTTACACCAAACGCTAAAAGCACCGTAACAACGGCGGGCAATCCCTCCGGAACAGCCGCTACCATCAAAGCTATACTTGAGGTTAAAGTTTCTATAAACTCGGAGCCCTGAAAAAATCGGATGCCAAAAACCAGCACCGCCACAAAGATCGCAACCAAACCCAGATTGCGGGCCAAACCGTTCAGGGAAATTTCAAGCGGGGTTTTTTCCTCTTCAACTTCGGAAAGTGTTAGAGCAATCTTGCCAAATTTAGTATTTACTCCTGTTTTTTCAACTCTTAGTAGGCCGCGGCCGCCGGAAACATTGGTACCAAAAAATAATTCGTTCTCGTCTTTTTGGATAGTCTTAACAACAGGCAGGGATTCCCCGGTTAATGCCGACTCATTAACATACATTTCAAAGCTTTCTATAAGTACACCGTCAGCCGGAATCCGGTCACCAGGCTCCAAAACTATCAGATCACCCGGCACAATTTTGGTCGAAGATAGTTGAACTTGCTTGCCATCCCGGACAACCCTGGAGAATGCCACTTCCAATTTACGCAAGGCTTCTAACTCTTTTGAGGCTTTAAATTCCTGCCAAAACCCAAGCCCGACATTAAGCAATAGAATTATTAAGATTAATGATCCGTCGATACTGTCTCCGACAACAAATGACAGACCGGAGGCAAAAATTAACAGCCAAATCAATAAGTTTTTAAATTGGGCCCAGAGGAGTTTTACTACCGAGTAGGTTTTTTTACTTGGTAATTCATTCGGCCCGGCTTCGGCCAATTTTAACTTAGCTTCGGAGGTTGTTAATCCTTTTTTATCCATTTATAAACTCCTCGCGTTCAAGACAATAAAAAATATCCCGGCGGCATTAATGATAAACGTCAGTATAAAAAGCTGGATTGTTTTTAATTTAGTCGCACCAAGCATCATTAGCCCCAGCTCATCGGGAAAAGGGGAGGCAATAATTAAAATCCCCAGTAATGGTGCCAGGTGATTAAAATGGGAGTGGTGGAAAAAATGAAACAATCTTTTTAGCTTCAATGCTTTTTCCAGTGTCTTAAAATCGTCAAAGAAGCTGTTGCGAAAAATATACACTATCAGTATATCACCAATACTGGCTCCCAAACCTCCTATTAAAGCCACCTGGAGAGGATGAACCGACT
>DATDWU010000043.1:0-2329 GCA_035289525.1 Patescibacteria group bacterium
TAGTATTAATTAATGGGACTTATCGGAATAATTATTGCCGCCATCGTATTGATAATAATTTTTACCTTCTCTTACCTCTCCAACTCCACTTCAACTATTACTCCTGAAAAATCTAATCAAATGCAAAATGAGGCGCAGGAAGTTATGGATTCCACTACCGAAAAAGCCAAAAGCGATGCGGAGCAGATCAAAATTATTGATGCACAACAATTAGAGTAAATTCAACTCCGGGTGTATAATTTTTAAGATGGACCTTTTGGATTGGCCGTTGAAATTTATTATCGCTTTTGCCCTCGGGGCGGTTATCGGGTTGGAGCGGGAAATTAACGAGCAAAAAGATATCGAAGCCGATGATAAGGGAAAGCGGGCTGTTTTGGGTTTGCGCAGTTTTTCTCTTGTTGCGGGCTTGGGCGCTTTAACCGGCGCCATCATCACGCCTTTTCCTGTTATTGCAGCAATTTTATTTGCCGGGTTTTTAGGCCTGCTGTTTATTTTTTATTACCTTGATACCCGGGAAACCCATGATCCGGGAATCACTACCGAAATTGCGGTTTTGTATTCCTATATTTCCGGATTTTTGATAGCGACGGGAATTGTCCCTATTCAAATTATTGTGGCAATAACGGTTGTTTTGGCTTTATTGATGTCCCGGAAAGAAGATATAAAAGGATTCGTCGAAGATATTAAAAAAAGGGAATTAAACGCGCTAATCAGTTACGGAATTTTGGCTTTGGTTATTTTGCCGTTTTTACCTAATTACACTTTTGCCTTATCCGATTTTCCCGGGGTTGAAGGGTTTTTTAGCAATATTGGCTGGAACATCGGAGCAATTACCAATTTGGAACTTTTTAATCCCTTTAAACTTTGGCTGATCGTGGTGCTTATCACCGGAGTTGATTTGCTCGGATATATTTTAGAAAGAACCATCGGACAAAACCGGGGCTGGCTGATCGCTTCTTTGGTGGGAGGGTTTGTTTCTTCTACCGCGACGACTATATCGATCGCTCAAGAAAGCACCAGAACCCGCAACCACAGTCCGCTTCTAGCCGGGGCAATATTTGCCAATATGGTTTCATTTTTGCCGGTTATGGTGATTCTTGCCACATTCAACCCGCCTCTCTTAATCCAATTCCTTCCGGTATTTATAGCATTATTCATTACTGCCTTAATCATCGGAATTTATTTTTACAGATTCTCAAAGGGCAATAATCAGCTTGAGACGGTCGAAGAAAAAGCCGAAAAATCCCATTCAATTTTTTCTCTCTCCTCCGCTTTAAAATTTATGGGAGTTTATTTATTAATCAGTATTGTATCCAAAATCGCTTTACAATTTTTTGGTACCGGCGGATTTTTAGTTACAACCGGACTCGGAGCACTCACGGGGATTGATGCCGTCGTTATCAACACCGCCCAGCTTTCGGGAACAGTTATTGGTATCGGACTCGGGGTTTGGACATTGGTTTTGGCAAACAGTGTTAATTTAATTGCCAAATCAGTTTATTCATTTATGCAGGGAAGCCGGGAATTTGCCTTCAAACTCTCCTTCTCAATGATTATTATAATCGCTGCCGGTATCGGTGCTGCGTTTCTGCCCGGACTAATTTAAATTCGGCGGCTTTATTTCAATTTTATCTCCGATTATTTCTATTTCTAAATCCAGGATGTCTCCATCATTAATTTTTTCCGCTTTTCTGATCTGGGATTTGATAGGCAAAAGATAAGTACCTTTACCTTTTGGCGAGCTTTGCTTATCCGGAAAAATTGAAGTCCTCCACTTACTTTCTCCAAGTGTAACTTGTACCGGAAGCGATCCCCAACCCCGGGCCATCATCCCGAAATTGTCTTTAATTTTTTCGGAAGTTTTTTCATCAATCCTGACAAAATACCACGCGGCTTCCCCCTGCCATTTAGAAAGTTTTCCTTTAATCTTATACCGGTTACCTCTCATAAAATCTATTATACTTTTCTTATTGCAACTTTAATAAGCAAAGGATTACTCTTAAGAGGGAGGTGATAATTATAAAACTTGATCCTCAAAAAACAGGTTTAGGGCTTGGCTCTTTAGCTGCACTGGTTCACGTTATCTGGTCATTATTCGTAGCAATAGGCTTTGCCCAATGGTGGATGGACTGGGTATTTTCCCTCCATTTCTTAAACAACCCGTTTACTGTCGGCCAGTTTAATATCGCAACAGCGCTTATATTGATCGTTGTTACCGGCATAATCGGTTTTGCAGTCGGCTGGGTGTTTGCCACTATCTGGAATTACTGGCAGAAAAAGTGAATTTAGCCGTTCATTTTAACTCAAGACTTCGCCAAAGAATTTTGGC
>DATDWU010000044.1:0-5646 GCA_035289525.1 Patescibacteria group bacterium
CTTTAAAAAGTGCGTAACAGCTTACTAACTAAGGAGTCCTGCGCCGAAGATGTACGGGACTAAGCTCGGTACCGAAGATAAGGATTCCCATCAATTTATTGGTGGAAATGGTAGGGGAGCATTCGCAATGCCGTGAAGTGGGAGGGTGACCGACCATGGAGCGTTGCGAAGTGAGAATGTTGGCTTGAGTAACCACAATCCCGCTGAAAGCGCGGGACACCGTAAGCCTTAGGTTTCCCTGGCAATGATATTCAACCAGGGGTTAGGCGGAAGCTAACCTTGCACCTAATAGGTGCGGGGGATGCACAGCAGGTTAATATTCCTGCCCATTCTTTCTAATTTTTAAGGAGCGACGCAGTTAAAATTTCTGGAGGAATTATTGGATTTTCTACCCGCCTTAATAAGCGGGGTTTCAGAAACAAAATTGCCAAGAAAAACTCTTTAAGAATTAAATTAGGAGGGATTCCGTACCGCAAACCGACACAGGTGGGCGAGCATAAATGTGCTAAGGTGAACGGGTGAAAGCTCCTGAAGGAACTCGGCAAACAAGTGGTCGTAAGTTAGCGATAAGACCTGCCTCAGCCCGCAAGGGTTTGAGGCTGCAACAAAAGTTTCCCAAGCGACTGTTTATCAAAAACACAGGTCCCTGCTAAACTCGCAAGAGGATGTATAGGGGCCGAAACCTGACCAGTGCTGGAACGTTAAAGTTGTCGGTCCTTGCCGCAAGGTGAGGGCTGAACGACCTAAGCGCCAGTGAACGTCCGCGGTAACTATAACCGTGTTAAAGTAGATAACGCACTGCTTTAGTAAAATTCGGCTATATGCTGGAAAATCTGGTGTATCCGGTGCTACTTTGATATAATGGAGTAAGGTAATATTATCCCTTACCATTATGTTAAGTAAAAAAGTATTCGGTGCAGACAATCAGCAGGAAAGGCTTAAATTTATTGGATGGATAGTTGGGTTCGTTGATGGCGAAGGGTGTTTTACCGTAAGTTTTTTTAAACATCCAAAATCAAGATTGCGTCTAAAATGGCAGGTATTCCCAGAATTTGTTATTACGCAAGAAATGAAAAGTAGAGACGCGATAGAGAAGATTAAAACCTTCTTTGATTGCGGAGCAATCTATCTAAATAAGAGACACGATAACCATCACGAACATCTTCTGAAATATGTAGTACGTAACCGAGAAGATTTGCTAGAGAAAATAATTTTATTCTTCGAGAAATATCCATTATTGTCTGCGAAGAAAAAAGATTTTCAAATTTTTGCTAAAATTGTAAGAATGATGAGCAGAGGAAAGCATCTTAAAGAAAAAGGATTAGCAAAAATACGATTAATGGTGAGAGAAATGAATAATAGGAAATTCCGATAAATTTAAGAATCCTCAGAGACTATACGCCGAACCAGCTAAAAATTTAATATTTAGGCTGGAAGATATAGTCCGAACTTTGCGGCGACGCAAAGAGTTCCACAAGGTGTGGATATAACAAATTGAGCGTAACCCCTTGCCAGGTAAGTTCTGGCCCGCATGAAAGGTTTAACGACTTGGGAACTGTCTCCAGGAGTTGCCCGGTGAAAATGCAATACCGGTAAAGATGCCGGTTACCTGCGGCTAGACGGAAAGACCCCGGGAGCTTTACTGTAGCTAGATATTGAATTTTGGTTTTGAATGCGTAGTGTAGTGGATAGGCTTTGAAGTGTTTCTTTCGGGAAGCATGGAGCCAACAATGAAACATCCATCTTTCGGAACCATTATCCTAACCCTCCTTTGGGGGGAGACAGTGTCTGGTGGGCAGTTTAAGTGGGGCGCTTTTCTCCTAAAAAGTAACGGAGAAGTTTATAAGGTCGGCTAGGCACGGATGGAAATCGTGCTTGTCGGGTAAAGCCATAAGCCGGCTTGACTGCAAGGCGGGTATGCCGCGCAGGGAGGAAACTCGAACTTAGTGAACCGACTCTGGTTCTTAGGACCGGAGAAGATCATCAGCCAAAAGTTACCCCGGGGATAACAGGCTAGTAGAGCCCGCGAGTCCATATCAACGGCTCTGTTCGGCACCTCGATGTCGGCTCATCTCATCCTGGTGGTGGAGAAGCTACCAAGGGTCCGGCTGTTCGCCGGTTAAAGAGGTACGTGAGCTGGGTTCAAACCGTCGTGAGACAGGTTGGTCCCTATCTACCGCAGGCGTCGAATCTTGAGGGGAGTCCTTGACAGTACGAGAGGACCTCGAGGAACTGACCTCTGGTGTACCAGCTGTTCTGCCAAGAGCATTGCTGGGTAGCTAAGTCGGGAAGGGATAAGAGCTGAAAGCATATAAGCTCGAAGCCTACCCCAAGATTAGGATTCTAGACCCCCGAAGATTACGGGGTTGATAGGCTCTAGGTGTAAGCCCAGCAATGGGTTAAGCCGAGGAGTACTAATAGTCATATTTAATTTACCTGCATCTAGCTAGCAATTAATGATCGCGTTTGTCCCGTTAACCAAAATTAGCGAGAGCGCTTTGGTGGCGGCTATACCGACGTTGTCCCACCCGTTCCCATTTCGAACACGGAAGTGAAATACGTCAAGGCCGATGATAGTGGGTTTTCCCGCGAAAGTAGGTAGCTGCCACCAAAGCGCTCTTTTAATTTGGCTGAATTCAGGTACAATTACCAATGTATGAGGCCATCAGTCAAGAGGAAAAATTTATCGTTAGCAGTCATCGGATTTTTACTTATTTTATCCCTGAACTTTTTTAAGGATGAGGCGAGGGGATTTTTTTATTCAATTTCAGAGTCAATCCAAAAAGATTTATGGGAGAATGGGGGAGTCTCTTCTAACTTTTTTGGAGCAATATTCCGAGCCCCTGATTTAAAAAAAGAAAATGAAGGCCTTAAATTTAAAGTTCAGGAATTGCTGTTCCAAAAAAATTACTTTAAAGATTTGGAAAAAGAAAATAAAATGCTTCGGGAGGCTCTCGGTCTGGGCCTTAGAAACGAATTCAGGTTTGAGTTGGCTGAAATTATCGGCAAGGATGCGGATCGAAATAGTATAATAATTGATAAGGGGATGAAGAGCGGCATATCAGAGGGCTTATTCGTTATCACTTCGCAGAAAGTTCTTGTCGGAAAAATTGAGGAAGTTCATCAAAATTATTCCAGGGTTTTGCTGATTTTTGATAAGGAGAGTTCTTTTGAGGCTAAAATATCGGGTGGCGGCGCTTCCGGATTGATAAAGGGGCTGGGCGGGTCTCGCGTTTTGTTCGACCTTATTCCCAAAGATAAGGAAATTAAGGAGGGAGATTTGATAGTTTCCGGAAAATTTTTAATCGGATCGGTGAAAAAAGTTGAGAAAATAGACGTTAACCCTTTTCAGAAAGCGGAAATTTCTCCCCTTCTCGACATC
The DNA here is from genome assembly GCA_035289525.1 of Patescibacteria group bacterium. Taxonomy (GTDB): domain Bacteria; phylum Patescibacteriota; class Microgenomatia; order Daviesbacterales; family UBA10151; genus JACPKO01. Next base: position 3,383 of record DATDWU010000044.1, read on the forward strand.
TCAAATTTAGATGGAATATTCATAGTCCTTGATTTTTAAAGATGACCGCAAGAATCATTATTTCAATTCCGGTTCTGTATTTTTTAACGCTCCTGCAGGGCAGTTTTCTGCCGCATTTCGCTATTTTCGGCCATGCCCCGAACATTATTTTCATTTTAATTATTCTTTCAGTTTTTTTCCTGCCTGCCGATAGACAAGGTCTGCCGTCGTTCAGTTTGATTTCCGCAATTTCAGGCGGCATTTTTCTGGACATTTTTTCTAATCATTTTCTCGGCTTCAATGTTTTAATATTAACGGGAACGGTATTTTTTATCGAGTCGGTTTTTAAAAAATATGTCCAAATACCTATTAGATAAGCTGAAAGTTAAAAAATTCAGGAGAGAGATTGAACCCAATGAGATTCTCCTGGATGCCCTTAGCTTAAAAAAAGAAAAGAAGATAGGCATTACCGGAAAAAAATTGGAAGTGCCGATTTCCCAGATGATTTTTCAGGGAGTCTGGGTCGGAATTTTAATTTTATTTTCGGTTTTTTTCGGAAGAACCTTTCAACTGCAAGTTATAGAAGGCAAGACTTTGTCTGAGCAGTCGAAAAAAAATCAGTTCGTCGTTAAAGCGGTTGGAGCGGAGAGGGGAGTTATTTATGATAAAAATTTTAATCAGCTGATTTACAATAAGCCGAGTTTCAATTTTATTTGCGACGGCAAGATTGCCATGGAAAACATTGATCACGAAACTTTGCTTAAATTGGAAACAAGCTTGAAAGAATATAAAGGATGCAAGATAGAAAATAATACCGTAAGGGAGTATTTTTCCGGTCCTTTATTTTCGCATTTGATCGGATATCTAAGACAAACCGGCCAAAGCTCCGGTTTAGAGCAGTACTACGATGAGATGCTTGCGCCAAAGACCGGGGAGATGCAGATTAAAAGAGATGCCATAGGGAATCCCATATCTGAAGAAATTATTTCCATGCCGGAATCGGGTAACAGTTTAGTTCTCTGGCTCGATTCAGGATTGCAAGAAAAAATTGCTAATTCTTTAGAAGAAACCATCAATAGAGTTGGCGCTAAGGGAGGGGCCGCTGTAGCCATGGATCCGAAGACCGGCGGAATATTGGCTTTAGCCAGTTTGCCCAGTTTTAATAATAATCTTTTCAGCCAAGGACTGACGGAAGATGAATGGGGCGCCCTGCAGGGAGATCGCAGCAATCCGCTTTTTAATCGGGTTGTTTCCGGAAGATATCTGACCGGATCCATTATTAAGCCCTTAATCGCTTCGGCCGCTTTGCAGGAAAAAATTATCAGTCCGGAAAAAGAACTTTATTGCGGCGGATCAATCAATATTCACAATCCTTGGGAGCCGGATACGTTTACGATTAAAAAAGACTGGGATATTCATGGCTGGAGCGATATGAAAAAAGCAATTGCCGAATCTTGCAATGTTTATTTCTATACTATCGGCGGCGGATATCAGGATCAAAAGGGCCTAGGTCCTACTAAAATAAAAGAATATTTGGATATTTTTGGGTGGTCAAGTCTTACGGGTATTGATTTGCCGGAAGAAGCGCATGGGTTCGTTCCCGATAAAGAATGGAAAAAGAAAAAATTCGGACAGTCGTGGTGGGACGGCGATACTTATAACCTCGCCATTGGCCAAGGATTTTTGCTTATCTCTCCACTAGAGGTGGTAACTTCGCTCGCCGCAGTAGCTAACGGCGGAAAGCTGATTCAACCGCAAATTGTCCGCCAGATTGTGGATTCATCAAAAAATGTCATAAAAGAGTTTGAAATAAAAGTTATCCGCGAAAATTTTATTGATCCCGATAATCTTCAAATCGTCAGGGAGGGCATGCGCCAAGCCGTAACCGGTCAAAATAGCCCCCATGCCTCCGGCGTTATCTTAAATTCGCTTCCGGTAGCCGCCGCTCTAAAAACCGGCACGGCAGAAATCGGCGCGGGTTTCCGCCATAATTGGGTTACTGTTTTTGCTCCATATGAAGATCCGCAGATAATTTTAACTATTCTGGTTGAGAAGGTTGAGGGCGATCAGGTTGCGGCGTTGCCTTTGGCGAGGGAAATATTAGATTGGTACTTTTCCACACCTCGCTGAGTTGACAATAATGTCAGGTAGACTATTATTGGGATAATGCCTCTAATTTTATGAACGACAAATATCTCACTAAAGAGGGCTTAGAAAAATTAAAAAAGGAATTGGAAATTCTCAAGGGCGCCAAGCGCCAGGAGATTGCCGAACGTTTGGAAAAA
>DATDWU010000045.1:0-7694 GCA_035289525.1 Patescibacteria group bacterium
AATTCCAGACTGTTGAGACGCCAAATGTACTCGGAATTTACCTTTTAGGTTGTGTTGTTAAGGATTTCTTGAAAATCGGCATAAGAAGCCTCCGCCAGCGCTTAGACCGACAGGCACAAATGCTATATAGTTTTTTCTCTGGGTCAGGATTTGCTAGTTCATTTATAAAAGAGGAGCGATACCAATCCAAAACCACCCCGGTTTTTGAAATTGCCAAGGGTAGTGAGGGTTTAAGAAAATTTGCAGCCGTTAAAGGGCTAATTTTGGGCGCTGGTTACAAAGACTTTAAAAATAAACATATAAGGATAGGTAACTTCCCTGCCCTGACAGTAAAAAATACAAAAAGATTACTAACAGTCCTCAGGAATTTTCAACAATCCGCCAACTAAAGCTTTTATTCTAAAAATTTGTTAAAATTTACAAAGTTTGGAGAGGTGTCCGAGCGGTTTATGGAAATAGTCTTGAAAACTATCGTGGGTGCAAGCCCACCGTGAGTTCGAATCTCACCCTCTCCGCTTGATTTGCAAATTGTTCCGAAGGAATAATTTGTCAAAGCAAACTAAGGGACTGTGATTTGGATTGCAGCTTAGCTGCAATTCGGCCTCGCGAAGCGAGTGGATCAATTTCATCTCACCCTCTCCACCAAATTTTTATACTCCTAGAATTCCAAGTCCTAAAAGTCCGACTATTATTAAATAACCTGCTATCAGATAATTTAGAAACTTTGGAAAAACTAAAATCAATACTCCAAAAAACAGTGAGACCAAAGGGCTCATGCTGCCAAAATTAATGCTCAAACTAATCACCCCCCTTCGCCCGACGTAGTTTTGAAGAGTCGGGATTAACTAAAAACTTTACTCTGTCAAAAAAAGATAATTTTCTTTCTTTAGGTATCAGGGGTTTAGCCGGTTGAGACTTCCGGTCCAAAATTTCCCTGATTAATAAAAGCTGGTTTTTGGATATCAGGGGTAAGTCTTCAAATTTAAAGAATCGGGCTTCCGAAACCTCACCACTCTTTTTAAATTCTCCGCCCACATATTTGCCAATCAGCGAGATATCGATCCTTGCAGTTTCCCGGTCGGTTCTTAACCTGAATTGTTCTTCAATTCTGACAATCAGCCCGGTTTCTTCTTCGATTTCCCGGGCCAATCCTTCTTTAGGGTGCTCTTTGGCTTTGATGTATCCTCCCGGCAGGCTCCAGCCTGTTTTTCCCCTGTATGTATGCTTGCAGATCAGGATTTCATTTTCGGTATTCAGTATTACACCGGTAACGCCGATTAAGAATTCATCCTGGGTGGCGCGCATGAGGGCTATCTGCAGATTTTTAGGCAGAGAAAGCAGTTTCCAGGCACGGGCCAATAAAGCTGTCATAAGCTCAGATGGACTCAGGGTCCGGCCGTTCTCCGGCCCGTTCAGTCAGTTTGGCATTTTCAATTTCCAGCTGGTTAACCTTTTTGGTCAATTCCTGGATAGTAGTCTTGGCGTCTTTAATAGCATGCTCTTTTCCCCGTAGCTTAAATGCCACGGACAATGAATCCAGCAGGCTGATAATCCAGGAAAGAGATAGCCCTAAGAGCAAAGTTACTCCGATTAAAATGTAAATAGGCACGGGGGTAAGAGTATAGCCTGCGAGAATGATTGTCTGGAGCTGGGTATTCTCGGTGGCAAAATATGAAAACCCTAATGCTAAAATTACTAAAAGTATTAATGTAAACATATATCCGTCTGTACAGTATACCAGTCGTTGCTCATTTTGCGAACATTAGTTTCAAAATAAGCTTACGAATGGTAATACTCGCAGCAAATTCATTTGCAAGGGGTATATAAACAGATAAAAAATTAGATTGCAACCGGAGTTTGGTAAGCAAAGCTTGCCGATTGGTAAGAAAATTTTAAGAGAAATTTCCGGTATTGAATATTGGGTTGCAGTTGAGTAAGATTAGTTTGTGAAGAAACAAATTATTATGATTATTAAATATGGCTTGGGGTGATTCCTGAAAAGGAATTGTTTGCTCAAGCCTCCTAAAGTTAGGAGGCTTTTTTTTGAATATGGATAACAGTGAAGCAGAAAAGGTGAATACGATAAATGCGCCCGCAGCAGTCGGGCCTTACTCTCAAGCGGTTAAGTTTGGAAGCTTAGTCTTTTGTTCAGGACAAATCGGGATTAATCCGGAAACCGGCGAACTGGTTGAGGGAGGTGTTGTTGGGGAAGCAAAGCAGGTGTTAAAAAATCTGGAGGCGGTTTTGGTTGCATCGGGTTCCAATATCAATAAAGTTTTACAAACCACAATTTATATCATTGATATGAATAAATACCCGGATGTTAATGCAGCTTATGCTGAAACTTTTAAAACCGATCCCCTTCCCGCCCGGGCAACAGTAGAAGTTTCAAATCTTCCCAAGGACGCGAATATTGAGATTAGTTGTATTGCCTATATATAAAATTCAAAAGTCAAAGGTCAAAATTCAAAAAGTACAAGTTAAAAGTAAAAACTAACTTTTGATTTTTAAATTGTAATTTTACCTTTTGCATTTTGAATTTTGATTTAAGTTTATGAATAAAGATTTATCAGTTGAGACTATCGACAAAGCTGCTTTAAATTTAGCGGGTATTATCCGTTTGACTCCCATCGAGCTCTGTAAGAGATTATCTGAGAAATTTAATGCCCAAATTTATTTTAAGCGGGAAGATTTACAGGAAGTCCGATCATACAAAATCCGCGGAGCTTACAACCTGATGAGCAGTCTGGATGAGTCGGAGAAAAATCGGGGTGTAGTTTGTGCATCGGCCGGAAATCATGCCCAGGGAGTGGCTTATTCAGCCTCGAAGTTAGGAATTAAAGCTGTGATTTTTATGCCAATTGTCACACCCTCCCAAAAAATTAATAAAGTCAAAAGTTTTGGCGGAAAATTTGTAGAAATTAGGCTTGAAGGAGCGACCTATGATGACAGTTGTAAAGCCGCCAAAGAATACTGCAATAAACAAAATGCAATATTTGTGCACGCCTTCAATGATTACCGGGTGATGAGCGGCCAGGGAACAGTCGGCAAGGAAATATTCGATTACTTCGGAGGTAAAGTTGATTATTTATTGATCCCGATAGGCGGAGGCGGATTAATTTCGGGAGTATCTATTTATTTTAAAACCAAATCCCCTAAAACCAAAATCATCGGAGTTGAACCTATGGGGGCTGCATCAATGTACGCTGCAGTTAAAGCCGGAAAAATTGTTTCGTTGGAAAAACTGGATACTTTTGCCGAAGGTGTGGCGGTCAGGACTGTTGAAGATAAGACATATGCAGTGGTTAAAGAAATGGTTGATGATTTTATAATTGTTCCCGAAGGTAAGATCTCCACCACCATGATCGAGCTTTACCAGAATGAAGGGATCATTGCCGAACCTGCCGGGGCGCTATCCATCTCGGCGCTGGATTTTTTAAAAGAAAAACTTAAAGGCAAAACCGTTGTCTGCATTTTATCCGGCGGCAATAACGATATCATGCGTTATCCGGAAGTGATGGAAAAATCTCTGACTTACGAAGGGCTCAAACATTACTTTATTATCAATTTTGCCCAAAAGCCCGGACAGCTGCGTAAATTAGTTGATTCCTGTTTAAGTCCAACCGATGATATTGTCCGCTTTGAATATATTAAAAGGACCAGCAAGGAGACCGGCCCGGCTTTAGTCGGGATTGAACTGGGGAAAAAAGAAGACTTGGAGCCTTTGCTTAAAAGGATGGACAAGGAGGGTATTAATTACAACCGGATCAGCTCGTCAGACCTTCTCTACAGTTATTTGATTTGACAAAGCTAATGATCTGTTAAAATTGCTTTGTCATCCTGATTCGCCGGCTGGCGGAGAAGGATCTCTGATGAATATCAGTCCATTTGACTCCTAAGCATAATGTTTGATATCATACTTGTTAACAAAAATATGCTTAATATTAATCTCATTGTCGTCCAACTTATTAACCCCTAACCGGGTTGATGTGCTTGTGGCAACAAGAAACACAACCCCCAATAGGGGGTTTTTTAATGGAAAAATTAGATACCAAAAATGAAAATGACACCTGAAAATTTAAAATTTTTGCGAAGCAAAACTCAATTATTTTTCATTTTGCATTTTAATTATTAAATTGAAAAGTATGAAAACTAAAACATTAACCGGTGCGCAGGCATTAATTGAATCCTTAATTAAGGAAGGGGTTGATGTGATTTTTGGCTATCCCGGAGGTGCCATTATGCCTGTTTATGATGCCTTGTATGATTTCAAAGACAAAGTCAGGCATATTTTGGTCCGTCATGAGCAGGGCGCAGCGCATGCCGCCGAAGGTTATGCCAGGGTTGCCGGAAAACCGGGGGTTTGTTTTGCCACTTCCGGTCCGGGAGCTACCAACCTGGTTACCGGGATTACCGATGCCATGATGGATAGTGTGCCGATTGTCTGCATAACCGGTCAGGTGACAATGTCGGTAATCGGTACAGATGCTTTTCAGGAAGCAGATGTTATCGGTATTACTACTCCTATCACCAAATGGGCATACCAGGTGACAAAAGCGGAAGAAATCCCTCAGATTATAAAAAAAGCTTTTTATATTTCAAGATCCGGCAGGCCGGGTCCGGTTTTGATTGATATTACCAAAAATGCCCAGTTTGAGACTTTTGAATATCAAGAACCGGACCGTAAGCCCCCTGAGATCCGCGGCTTTAAAGTGCCTGAAGGGGTTGATATGAAAAAAATTCAGGAAGCAGCAAAATTGTTGAATGAAGCCAAACAGCCTTATATTTTAATCGGTCACGGGATTTTAATTTCCAAAGCCCAGGAAGCATTAAAAAAATTTATTGAAAAAGGCGGTTTTCCGGTCGGTTCTACCCTGCACGGTCTATCGGCTCTTCCCTCGGATCATCCTCTATATATCGGAATGCTGGGGATGCATGGAAATTACGGGGCCAACCGGCTGACAAATTGGGCCGATGTAATTTTGGCAGTCGGAATGCGTTTTGATGACCGGGTGACCGGCCGGGTTGATGGATATGCCCCGGGAGCCAAAATTATTCATATCGACATAGACCCGGCCGAGCTGGATAAAATTATTAAAACCGAAGTAGCAATCAATGCCGATGCCAAAACAGCCCTGGAGGAGTTAACACCGCTAATAAAAAAAGCCGACCATTCAGAATGGATAGGCCATTTTAAAGAAGCGAACAAGACCGAATATGAGAAAGTCAGCAAACATGAATTATTCCCTGAAACCGGGGAAATTAGAATGGCTGAAGTGATCAGAAAGATTTCCGAAATGACAAAAAATAAAGCAGTTATAGTGGCAGATGTCGGACAGCATCAAATGAGTGCGGCGCGTTATTCAAAGTTTTCCGAAACCGATTCTTATATTACTTCGGGTGGTTTAGGGACAATGGGATTTGCCCTGCCGGCCGTCATGGGTGTTAAAGTTGGGGTTCCGAACCGGATTGCGGTTGCGGTGATCGGTGACGGCTCATTCCAGATGAATATCCAGGAGTTAGGGACAATTGCTCAGGAAAAATTGCCGGTCAAAATTGTTATTTTAAATAACAATTTCCTGGGGATGGTCCGTCAGTGGCAGCAATTATTTTTTGATAACCGTTATTCGTTTGTTGAATTAAAAAATCCGGATTTTGTGGCTGTTTCAAAGGGTTTTGGTATAAATGCCGAAATTGTTAAAGACAGAAAGGATCTGGATAAAGCTTTAAAAAGAATGTTTGATTTTGACGGTCCATATTTGCTGGACATAAGAGTCTTAAAGGAAGACAATGTTTTTCCGATGGTACCAAGCGGGGCAAGTGTGGATGAAATAAGATTGGAATGAAAATAACCAAGATGCAAGAAACAAGATACAAACAATTCACAACAAATTCTAAATATCAATAACCAAATAGATTTGGAATTTGAATATTTAATTATTGGCCATTGTTTGGATACTTGTATCTTGTTTCTTGGAAAACTTAAATAAATTATGGAATATACCTTAACTATCTTTACCGAAAACATACCCGGTGTTTTATACCGGATTGCCGACGTGTTTTTGCGCCGGAAAATTAATGTCGAATCATTAACGGTATCCGAATTATACCCGCCTGATAAATCCCGGTTTACGGTTGTGATAAATACCACAGAGGAGCAGATAAAAAAAATCAGCAAACAAATCGCAAAAATAATTGAAGTTTTAGAAGTTTATTATAATACCGACGAAGGTCTTATCTATCACGAAATTGCTCTTATTAAAATCGCCATTGGCGGTCTAAAAGATTTATCGGCTGTCCAAAAAGTTGTTTCCGGATCCCCTACTGCCAGGATTTTTTCAATTGATGAAGATTCGATAGTTATAGAAGAATCGGGGACGGAAAAAGAAGTTAAAGCTTTTTTGGAAAAGCTGCAAAATTTTAAAATTGAAGACCTGGCAATATCCGGCCGGACTGCAGTTTTAAAAAATTCTAAGTAGTCCTGATTGTCAATGAAAAATTAATTTGTTAGAATACCGAACATTATGGCTAAGATAAGTTTTGGCGGAATAAAAGAAACAGTTGTAACTAGAGAGGAATTTCCTCTTGAAAAAGCGCGCAAAGTTTTAAAGGACGATGTGATTGCGATTATCGGTTATGGAGTTCAGGGTCCGGCCCAAGCGTTAAATTTAAGGGATAACGGATTTAATGTCATCATCGGCCAGCGAAAAGGCGGGTCTTCCTGGAAAAAAGCAGTTGAGGACGGTTGGGTAATTGGCAAAACTTTATTTGAAATTGAAGAGGCTGCTGAAAAAGGAACAGTGATTTTATACTTGTTATCTGACGCCGGACAAATTTCAGTTTGGCCAACTATCAAAAAACATTTAACCGAAGGAAAAGTTCTAAATTTTTCCCATGGTTTCGGCGTGACTTTTAAAAAGCATACTAAAATTGTCCCGCCAAAAAATATTGATGTTTCCTTAGTTGCCCCTAAGGGAGCAGGTAGAACGGTTAGAACTTTATTTATTGATGGAAAAGGGATTAATTCTTCGTTTGCGGTCTGGCAGGATTTTACCGGTAAAGCCCGCGAAAAAACTTTAGCTTTAGGGATCGGAATCGGTTCGGGATACTTGTTTGAAACTACGATGGAAAATGAGGTTTATTCGGATTTGACCGGCGAGCGGGGTATTCTAATTGGAGCCTTGGCCGGAGTTTTAGAGGCCCAATATGAAGTGTTAAGAAAAAACGGCCACTCACCATCCGAAGCTTTTAACGAAACTGTAGAGGAATTTACCCAGAGTTTAGTGCCTTTAATGGCAGCTAAAGGAGTTGATTGGCTGATTGCCAACTGTTCTACAACCGCCCAACGCGGAGCTTTGGATTGGGCACCGAAATTTAAAAAAGCCGTCACTCCGACATTCAGGGAACTGTATAAATCCGTTAGAACCGGCAAAGAAGCGGAGAGAACTATTAAATTAAATTCGAAAAAAGATTACCGGTCAGGACTTGAGAAAGAATTGAAAAAAGTCCGGTCTCATGAGATGTGGAAAGCTGGAGAAGTAGTAAGGTCTTTAAGGCCTGAAAACCAATAAACCGATGTCATTGAGAGGAGCCAAAGGCGACGAGGCAATCTTGATTAATGATTAACGAATAAAGATTAAAGATTGAGATTTTTTCATTAATCATTCATCATTAATCTTTAATCATGAATAACT
>DATDWU010000046.1:0-51623 GCA_035289525.1 Patescibacteria group bacterium
CTCGATGATTATGCTGTAATATCTAGATGGAAAGACTTTAGGTATGTCATAATCTTCGATGTTTTTTGGGCCGATAGCTCAATGGTAGAGCAAAAGACTTTTAATCTTTTGGTTCCGGGTTCGAGCCCCGGTCGGCTCACAATTAATGACCAGTCTTTGAGACTGGTTTTTTAATATCCGATTTGCTAAACTATAGGTTATGGCAAAAAGAGAGAGAATTTTTTTGAGTGATGCGCATAAGGATTTATATCCTGTGGTCCTGAGAGCTATCCCTACCCGAAGAGATGTGCCTCGCATTAAGCCGGAGGTTCCGGCTGAAGCCTTTTTTCCTGAGAATTTTGATCAATTATATGAAGAAAGGCATGATTACCAGGCCAATAGAAAAGTTTTAATAAGAAATCCTTTTTTGCAGGCATTATATAGAGGGGATTTAGGACGAGAAACTGTGAACTTCAGAACTTACGTTCATGGTTATATATTGCAGGTATTGAGAGGAAAGCTGGATGAGACCGGGATGGTGTTTAAAAGCAACGATTATCCTTACGATCTTCCGCCCGATACTGCACATAATTTATTATGGTATAAGAAGGGTGTTTCCCGATACGATAGAGCTATGTATTTGAGTTCGCTTTTTGCTATGGATAATCTGACCGAGGGGGATTTTATAATTTACAGGAATCCGGTTTGGGAAAAATCTGTTCTGGACATTGAGCATGATCACATTTATACAAGGATTAGAGATGCCGGCATTTTAAATCCCTTCCCTTCAGTAGCACAGATTCATTTGGCAATGATTGGAGCTCCTGGTTACACAATTGATGGCCTCTTCCGGCATTTTGCCCAGAAGTCCCCGTCCTCAGTGGAAAATTAGTTAATTTGAAGTATAATTTCAACCTAGATGAATTGGGTGGATATTGTAATTATTCTCTTGCTCCTTTTCTTTATTTACGAAGCAATAGGGAGGAATTTCTTAAGCGAAATTTTAGATGCAGCCTCTTTTATAATTGCCTTCATTGCTTCTTTGCGGTTTTATAATGAATTCGCCCAATTTTTTACTGCCAATTTCCAAATACCTAACTCCCTGGCTAAAATTTTTGGTTTTTTAATAGTCTGGTTTTTAGTCGAAGCGGTTTTTTTCGGTGCTATCCACCTGATGCTTTTTAGGCTGCTCAAAGTTATCAACTTGCCCAGATGGCTTAATCATTTATCAATTATTCCGGCTTTCTTCCGGGGCTTAATTTTCATCTCAATTATCCTGGTCCTTTTGGGGACATTTCCAATCCAGCCGAAAATAAAAAAAGATATTCATGATTCAAAACTTGGTTCGCAAATACTAAGCCAGACCTACCGGCTGGAAGGGCCTTTAAAAGGAGTTTTTGGGGGCATAACAGAGGATACTTTTACCTTTTTGACGATTAAGCCCAAGAGTAATGAAACCGTCAATCTAGGTTTTAAAACCCGCGAATTCTCGCAGAACCCGGAATTTGAAAATCAGCTGTTCGGCTTAGTCAACCAAGCCAGGAGAGCCCAAAATTTGCAAGCTTTAACAGTGGACGAATCCCTGGCCGGGATTGCCAGAGCTCATTCTGCCGACATGTTTACCAGAGGTTATTTTGCCCATAGTTCACCTGAAGGGAAAAATGTCGCTGACCGGGCAGCCGAAGCGGGCATAATATACCTGGTTATCGGAGAAAATCTGGCTTATGCGCCTTCGGTAGAACTTGCTCACAAAGGATTAATGGAATCGAAGGGTCACAGGGAGAATATTCTGTCCCCCGAATTTAAAAAAATAGGCATAGGTATAATGGACGGTGGAGTTTATGGTTTAATGGTAACGCAAGTTTTTTCAAACTAAATTATGAGTGTTAGAAAAAGTCTGGTGTTGGGGTTGGTGTTAATCCTAAGCGTAGCTTTAAGTTCTGTTTTAATCTGGCACGGCTTAAATCTGGATCAGGAAGCCGCACAGCCCCAGGTATTAGGTAATAAGACGGAAGAAAGTCTGCCTTCTTTTAAATCTCCGCCCGATTCGAGCGCTTCATCGAATATTCAAATCAATTCTTTCTTAGTAACTAAAGTTATTGACGGAGACACCATTGAAATAAAAACTGATGGAGAAATGGCAAAAGTGAGGTTGATCGGAATTGATACTCCGGAAACGGTTGATCCCCGCCGGCCGGCCGGCTGCTTTGGTAAAAAAGCCAGTGATGAGACAAAAAGGCTGTTAACGGGTAAAGAAGTGATTCTAACAAAAGATGTTTCAGAAACAGATAAGTATAAACGGCTGCTCCGTTATGTTTATCTGCCGATGGGAGACGGAAAAAATCTATTTGTTAACGATTATCTGATCAGGCAGGGATTTGCAAAAATCCTGACTTATCCGCCCGATGTTAAATATAACCGGCGGTTTTTGGAGGCGGAGAAAGAAGCCAGGGATAATTTAAGAGGACTTTGGTCGGAGTGCAAGTGAAAAATTTACAATTGACAATAGACAATTTACAATTAATCTATGGATAAGAAATTCTGGTTCCAGTTGTTCGGTCTGGTTGCGGTGATTTTGCTGGCTACTTTTCTCGCCTTTAATAGAAAGTATCTGATACCTTTAACCAGCCAGCTAATGAAGCCCACCGGGCAGGGAATCCAGGATCAGAGCAAACAGACACTGAAAATTCAGGATTCTCAGGGTAATCTTAAAGCCCAAATAAATTTGGAACTGGCTGATACACCGGATAAGCGGAGCAAGGGTTTAGGTTACCGTGACTCCCTGTCAAGCGGTTCGGGAATGCTCTTCATTCACGATAAAACTCAAAAGTATGTTTACTGGATGAAGGGTATGAAGTTTCCCATTGATTTTATCTGGATTTTGGATGATCAGATTGTCGATATTAAACCTGATGTTCCTCCCCCGATTGCCGGTCAAACCGATGACACGCTGGAAAGATATGGTTCGGTTTTACCGGTCAACAAAGTCCTGGAGACAAATGCCGGTTTTGTCGAAGCCAATAATATTCAAAAAGGCGATAAGATAATAGTTGAAAATAAATCTAAATGATATGCTGATTTTGCCTTTAAAATTTATCAGGGAAGAAGATAAAAAAGCAGTCGGAGTAAATCTTTTTAACCTGGCTAAACTTAATCATACCGGAGTTTCGGTTGTTGAGTCGGTAGTGGCTGTACCTCCGGTTGAGATTTTTGAAAAAGTACTCGCTAAATACCGTAGGAATTATCATAACTTAAAAGACCAGATCGGTAATTTAAACAGGTCAATTTTGGAGCTGGAAGTTCCCGAAAATCTCAATGATTTTAATCTGGTGAGTATCCCGGGGAATAAAACACTCACGATAAATATACTTAAGTTGTGGAACAATCTGTTAGAAAAGTGGGCGAATGAACTTATTTCAAAGATTGAACGGGGAGAGGTCAATCTTCTCGAATTTACACCGCAATTAATTGTTTTTTCATCTAGTTTCTCGGCGACGGGTTCGGGTTTTTTTGACGAGGACCGGGGACACGTTGTTATCAATATAGACAAAGGAAAGCCGGAGTTTAGGGAATCCGAAGAAATCGAAAACCTGATATTGCTCGGAAACAGAAAGTTACTTCTGCCGCAAGTTTTTTATTGGGTTATTGAAGAGGGCAAAATCAAAATAATAAAAATCTTACCTTTTACCCAAAGCGTTTCAAAGAAAGATACTCAAAGCGAAGTTACTTCATCCGAAGTAAAGAAAAATCCCGGTCTAAAAACAGTAACAAAAATTTTTCTTGATTATGACGGTGGGGTTTTGAATGATCTTAACTGCGATGGTGTATTCTTTAAAGTTGATAATGTTAATGTTGAGGCAATTAATGAAAAAATATCCCGGATCCTAGAAATAAAAAGTGATATGAAAATGGTTTTATATCCGGATTTTAATGACTCCTTAAAGAATTTGGAATTTGCCAAATCGTTCCTTTTTTTCCGGAACAAGAAAAAATTAGATGTTTCAATTGTCCTGCCCAGAACGTTTTCAAAAGACGAGTTTATCAAATTAAAAACCGATTTTGCTTCGGTCGGGATATACAGTAAGGGCAGTCTGAAAATTTGGAAGGAATTTTCAACCGTTCAGGATTTTTTGAATTCTGATGATTACTTGGAGGCGGGCTTTGACGGGGCACTGATTGATCTTGATAAAATTGTCCAGACAGTTACCGGTGTCAGTCCGGAAATTTTTTTGTCGGAACCTAAAATTGATCAAATAAGTGCGCTGGAAAAATTCTTTAAAGAGGTTAGTTTTACCAAACTGATCAAAAACAATAAGCTGATTTTAATAACAGGTAAATCAATCCAAAATGAAGAAATTTTGAACTATTTTATTAAGTCGGGAGCTTGGGGGATTTCATTTCCAAAAAATATTATTGAAGGATTTAGAGAACATATCGGTTTTCTGGAAAAGCAGGCAGTCAAAAAACTAATCCGTAATTAAATTAAGTATAAGTACGTATTCTCCTTTGGGATTTTTTAGTTGTTCCAGGATTTGCGTAACTTTTCCATATTTAACTTGCTGATGAATTTTGGTTAGCTCTTTGGCCAGAGAAATTTTCGGATCATCCAATTCTGTTTTTATCTCCGTCAAAGTTCTGACTAGTTTATGCGGAGCAACAAAAATAACAAATGTTGCAGGAATTAATTTTGAAATTTCTTTTAGATTTTGAAGCTGGGTTTTTCTTTTGCCTTCTTTTTCCGGTAAATAGCCGATAAACATAAATTTATCCGGCGGTAGTCCGGATAGCGTAAGTGCTGTAATTACCGATGAAGGTCCGGGCAGAGAGTCAATTTCCAAACCATTCTCAATTGCTGATCGGACAATTTTAAAACCCGGATCCGAAACAAGCGGTGTTCCGGCATCGGAAACTAAAGCTAAATTTTTTCCTTCGCGAAGTTTAGTTAAGATAAAATCAGCTGATTTATACTCATTGAAATCATTAAGTACAACCAATGGTTTTTTTATATTGTAGTGGCTCAGCAGTAAAGAAGTTCGGCGCGAATCTTCACAAATAATTTCATCGCATGACTGTAAAACTTCCAAGGCGCGCAAGGTGATATCTTTTAAATTGCCGATAGGCGTTGGTATTATTGTTAACATACAATGATTAGAAGTATATCTCAAAGCTACTGGAATATCATTTATTCTAAAAATCAGGGAAGTATTGTAGTTTGGCTTTTAATAGGAGTATTAGCTATTTTTATATCCGGATCAACAGTTTTAGTGCTTAATCAAATTTACCCTCAAGCGTCAAAAATGAATGCAACTTCTACAATTGACAGCCCTATTCCTGTGGCTTCGCAAGAAGAAATTCAGCCCCGGGAAACAATTGCAACCAGTCCTGCAAAGCTGGAAGTAAAAAGTCAGGAGGGGGTTTGTGAAGAAGCAGGAGGACTTTGGACTGAAGGACCACTCTCAGGAGAAAAATTTTGCAATGAAAAAATGGCCGACGCCGGTAAAGAGTGCAGTGACTATTCAGAGTGTCAAAGTAGTATGTGTTACTCGAAGCAGCCTGATGGACCGGGTCAATGCGGTGAATTTAGAGTTAACTATGGATGCTACTATAGATATTATAAAGGTAAAATAGCACCAGTGCAGTTATGTGGTGACTAAAGCTATTTAGCGTATTTTTCTTTTACGATATGATAAATTGCCGGAGCAACAGAAGCTAAGATAATAAATGCAATGATAGGTAATAAGTATTTATCAACATCAGGGATAACATTGCCTAAGAAATATCCCAAAAAGCTCATCCCGATAGCCCAAAAAAACGCCCCAACTAAATTATAGGCGACAAAAGTCGGATATTTCATACTGCCGATACCGGCAACAACAGGCGCAAATGCTCTGATAACCGGGATAAAACGGGCCAAAATAATAGTTTTTCCTCCGTGTTTTTCATAAAAGGACTCAGCTTTTTTAAGATGGTCTTTGTGGAATAATAGAGAATCTTCTTTACTAAAAAGCCTTTTTCCGTATTTATGGCCAATGGCATAGCCGATACTGTCGCCTAGAACCGCAAAAACAAATGAACCTAAAGCCAAAACCCAAATATTAAAAAATCCCTGGGAGGCTAAAAATCCGGCGGTAAATAGAAGTGAATCACCGGGAAAGAAAAAACCAACCATCATTCCGGATTCAAGGAAGACGATCGCAAAAATACCGATCAAGCCGATTGCCTCGATAACCGATCTTAAATCCCCGTGTAACAAATCTCCGATTTCAAAACCCATTAAAGTAGTGTACAAAAAAAGAAGAAATTAATAAAGATTCAGATTATAGTTATTTGCAGAAAATGGCACAAAATTAAAAAAAGAACAAAGAACCTCAAAAAAATTAAGATCTTCTTTGAGCTAACTCGTGAGAAGTAGGTATGAGCTTTGTTCCAGCAATAGCTAATTGACGAGTAAGCCTGGCTGTTGCAAGACTATTAGGTTCAAAAGCATCATTATATAAAGCCTGCCTTTCAGCATCCCTAAGACTAAACCTAACGCCCGCTTCAGCTTTTAGGGGATTAAAAGTTGCTCTTAAAGAATGAGGCCTGCGATAGCCAAATTCCAATACTAATTCATAATCTGGAGAAGGGCCAATTAAGTCTCTGGGGTAAAGTCCTTTTCCTGTAAATTCAACTCGGGCAGATCCATCTGCTGCATGAGCTTTTAGCAAGGTGCCTATTAGTCGTATAGACGGATCTGCATCATCCCTAAGCCTGGAAGTCTGTCTTAAAAGAGAGGCTCTTTTTGTATCTTCTTCTGTCACCTCGGTTGAGGTTTTTAAAACTTCTTCTGTTGCTTTTGCTGCAGCTTTAAGTTCTTCTCGAATAGGATTCAGTGAATCATCAATTAATTCTTCAGCGTCAAAATCAAACAACGAAATTAAAAGTCCTGAACCTCTAAGTTCTTTAATTAACATGCTTGGAATATAATATTTTAAATTTTGGAAGTCAACAATTAAATTTTAGAAAAATCTAAAGTTGCAAAGTAATCGTCTAAAGTTTCAGCTCTTCGGATATGTTCCACAAATCCATCTGGTTTTAAAAGTAGTTCTGCCGAGCGGAGTTTGCCATTATAATTAAATCCCATTGAATAGCCATGAGCTCCGGTATCGTGAATGACTATTATGTCGCCGATCTCTATTTTTGGTAATTTTCTGTCGATCGCAAACTTATCATTGTTTTCGCAAAGCGAACCGACCACATCATAAGTTTCTGTTTGCGGTGCGTCTTCCTTTCCTAAGACGGTTTCATGGTGATAAGCGCCGTACATCCCCGGACGCATTAAATTGGCCATGCAGGCGTCAACACCGATGTATTTTTTATAAGTATCCTTAGTGTGGATTGCTGTTGTAACCAAATATCCGTAAGGACCGGTTATTACCCGTCCGCATTCAAGGACGATTTTAAGAGGAGCAAGACCATTTTTAACAACTAATTCCTGGTATAGCTTTTCGATTTCTTTTGAAACAAAATCTAAGTCAATCGGACCCTGTTCCGGTCTATATGGAATTCCAACACCTCCTCCTAAATTAACAAATTCAAATCTGATGCCGACTTCTTTTGAAATCTCAACTACCAATTCAAAGAGCATTTTGGCAGTTTCTACAAAGGCATTTCTGTCTGTTTCATTAGTGGCTACCATGGTGTGAAGACCGAATCTTTTAACTCCTTTTTCCTTCATAATTTTATAGGCTTCAAATAATTGTTCTTTTGTTAATCCATATTTAGCATCTTCCGGATGACCAATCATGACGTTGCCTTTATATTCTCTTAAAGGTCCGGGGTTATACCTGAAGCAAATGATTTCAGGAATGCCGGCAGTTTTTTCTAAGATGTTAATATGAGTGATGTCGTCAAGATTAATGATTGCGCCCAATTCATAAGCCTTCTTGAATTCCTTGTAAGCCGTGTCATTTGAGGAAAACATGATCTCCTCGCCCTTAAACCCCACTTTTTCACTCATCACAAGTTCTGCGAGAGACGAGCAGTCAACTCCCATGCCTTCTTCTTTTAAAATCTTTAAAATATAGGGATTGGGGCAAGCTTTAACGGCAAAATAATTTTTAAAATCTTTCATCCAGGAAAAAGCTTGATAAAAGTTCTTTGCATTTTCTCTGATAGCCGCTTCATCATAAATATGAAACGGAGTAGGATAGGTTTTAATAATTTCTTCTATTTTGGATTTATCAAAGGGAAGTTTTAGATTTTTCATATTTTTAGATTCTTCTTAATGGATTTAACAGCTTTTTCGATGTTTTCCCTTTGGCCAAAAGCCGAAAGCCTGATGTAACCTTCTCCTTTTGAACCAAAACCAGCTCCAGGGGTAGAAATAACATGACACTCATTTAAAAGTTTGTCAAAAAAATCCCAGGAACTTAAGTCGCTCGGGGTTTTGACCCAAATGTATGGGGCGTTCTCTCCGCCAAAAACCTTGAGTCCCAAATCCTCCATGGCTTCCTTAATTATTTTGGCATTAGCCATGTAATAATTAATCAGTTCCCTCGATTCTTTTTGTCCTTGTTCTGATAAAACCGCTATCGCGCCTTCCTGAACGATATTGGAAGCGCCGTTAAACATCGTAGTCTGTCTTCTGTTCCAAAGCGCGTTTACCTCACCAGGCTCAGTCCCTTCAATAACCAGATCTTTAGGCACAATAGTCCATCCTATACGGACTCCGGTAAAACCGGCCATTTTTGATAAACTTTGAATTTCAACGGCACATTTGTTAGCGTTTTCAATTTCATAAATACTTCTCGGCAATTCGGGATCTGAAATATACTCAGAATATGCGGCATCAAAGACTATAACCGCCTTATTTTCTATCGCGTAGTCTACAAAAGTTTTTAATTGTGCCTTAGTTGCGACGGCTCCGGTGGGGTTGTTAGGCGAACAAAGAAAAATAACATCAACTTTTTCTTTAGGAACATGCGGTATGAATCCGTTTTCCTTCGTGCAATCCATCAAAACCACTTTTTTTCCGGCAACGATGTTGGAATCTTGATAAACCGGATAAACCGGGTCAGTGATTGCTATAACCGAGTTGTCTGCAAAAATTGAAGTAATATTGGCCGAATCGGGCTTTGCACCATCCGAAATAAAAACTTCAGTTGGCTCAAGCTCGATTCCCCTTTTACTATACCAAGCAGCAACTGCTTTTCTCAAAGAGGTATTTCCTTGCTCATCACCATAGCCGGTATAAGTTTTAACATCAGCTAATTTATCGACTCCTCTATGTAAAGCTTCTAGAACTGATGGGGTCAATGGTAGAGTAGTGTTACCGATTCCAAGTTTTAATAATTCCACTTCAGGATTCTTCTCTGAAAAAGTTTTAGCACGTCTGGCTATCTCTGAAAAGAGATAGGTCTTTGGAAGCTTATTATAATTTTGATTAATTTTAGCCATATTTTGTTGCCGCTTTGGCCGCAAAGCGGCGGAAACTCTCTCGCTTGAGAACGATTTGCTAAAATCTCCGCTCAACTAATCGGGGAATGGCACCCCTTCTGCCTTTCTCCGCCAGCTGGCGGATTCAGCAGGCTTCCCCTGATAGTCTCGCTACGATTTTTTAACGCAACTGCGTTCAAAGCTCGAATTTATTTTCATTTTATGTAACCTTTTTGAATTAGTAATTCTGCTGTTAAAATCGAACCGCCTGCGGCACCTCTGATTGTATTATGTGAAAGTCCGATAAATCTGTAGTCTAAGACATCATCTTCACTAAGTCTACCGGCAGCAATTCCCATGCCCTTACCTAATTTGCGGTCTAGGGCAGTTTGCGGCCTGTCTTCTTCTTCAAAATAGGTAATAAACGGATTCGGAGCTGATGGTAAATCTAATTCTGCCAGTGGATTAAAATTTTTCCAGGCTTCAATAATTTGCTCCTTTGTTGGTTTTCCCTCAAATTTAACAGCTATTGAAGCCATGTGTCCGTTAGAAACCGGCACACGGATGCAGGTAGCGGAAATTTGTATATTTGCTTCAAGATTTATAGCTCCGTTTTTCAGTTTACCCCAAATCCTTAATGGTTCCCTCTCCGACTTTTCTTCTTCACCGGGGATAAGCGGGTTAACGTTATCGTTCATTTCCGGCCAGTTCCGTAAAGTCCTCCCGGCACCTGAAACGGCCTGAAGTGTGGTTACTATAACCTCGGTCGGCTTAAATTGCATTAGAGGAGTTAGCATCGGAACATAAGATTGAATTGAGCAATTTGGCTTAACTACAATTAATCCTTTATCCCAACCACGTTTTTTTCTTTGAATATCTATTAATTCAAGATGGCCGGGATTTATCTCAGGTAAAATCATCGGGATGTCTTCTGTCCAGCGGTGGGCTGAATTGTTGGAAACAACTGCAATCCCTTTTGAAGCATAAGCTTCTTCGATCCGGCGGATGGAATCCTTATCAACATCAATTGCACAAAAAACCAGTCTAACCTCCGGCACAATAGAATCAATGTCCTCCTCAACAGCAAAAAGTTTCATCTCCGATACGGATTCGGGAATCGGCTCCTCCATAACCCATCTGCCCTCAGCGGCTTCTTTGTATTTTTTTCCGGCTGAACGGGGAGACGCAGCTAAAGCTACAACCTCGAAATAAGGGTGGTTTTGTAAAAGCGTGATAAAGCGCTGGCCAACCATGCCTGTAGCTCCCAATATTCCAACTGGTATCTTTGTCGTGCCCATGTTTATTTAGATTAGTTTTAAGTTCTTGAGGACTTTTTTCAAAGCCTCCTCGCTTTTGGTCTCAAGGGGAACAAGCGGTAACCGTAGCCCGAGTTCAATTTTTCCCATCAGAGATAAAGCAGTTTTGACCGGGATCGGGTTTGATTCAATAAAATTGATGTTCATCAAATCCCAAAGTTGGTAATGCAGGGTTTTTGCCTTGTCCCAGTCCCCGGCCAGGGCGGCATGAACCATTTCCGAAAATTGGGAGGGCACTTCGTTGCAAACAACAGAGATACATCCCTGGCCTCCGGCAGCAATTAAGGGTAAAGTAAAGGCGTCATCTCCGGATAAAACCGAAAAATCCTCCGGCCCTTCGGTTGCGGCCAGTTTTATTATCTCCATCATCTGAATGATTGAGCCGGATGCCTCCTTAACAGCTTTTACCAATGGAACTTCCCTGGCAACCCTGATGATATTAGCCGGTGAGACATTTGATCCGGTCCGGCCGGGGACGTTATATATAACAACTGGCAGGCCAATTTCATCGGCGATGGCTTTAAAATGGGCGACCAAACCGTTTGGGGTAGGTTTGTTATAAAAAGGAGTGACATGCAAAAGTGCATTAGCACCGGCTTTTTTAGCTATTTGGGAAAACCTGATGGCCTTATTGGTATCGTTTGATCCGGCTCCGGCAATTACCGGGATCCGGCCGTTGACTTGTTTAACGACAGTTTCGATCACAGTTTGGTAATCATTCTCATCCATGGTTGCGGCCTCGCCGGTTGACCCGCAAGGGACAATAGCGTCAATCCCGCCTTGGATCTGAAACTCGACAAATTTTCTAAGTGCAGGCAAGTCAAGATCACCGTTTTTCTTAAACGGTGTAATTATTGCCGGTATTGAGCCAAAGAATTTTATTGACATAAAATTAAGTTTTCCAAGATACAATGACCAAGTATTCCAAACAAATCATAAATTCAAAATCTCAAATATAAAAAACTTGATACTTATGGTTTGGTTTTTGTGATTATTTGTTACTTTTATCTTGTTTCTTGGTCATTTATTTGATGATTTCATCAAAAGCGTATACCCCTTTCTTGTCTTGAATAAATTCCGCTGCCATAACTGCTCCCTCGGCATAGCCCCGGCGGGAGTGATTCTGGTCCGAAAGAACAATCGAATCGGCCGCCGAATCAAAGACTACCTCATGCATTCCCGGGTTTCGACCACCCCTGATAGAGGCAAAATGCAGCTCTTCGGTTTCTATTTTACGGTCAAGCCTACCGGTTTGCAATTTCTTCTTTTTAGGGAAATTATCCAGAATAGTTTGGGCGGTTTTAAAGGCAGTGCCGGAAGGGCTGTCTTTTTTGCCGCTGTGGTGGACCTCGTATCCGTAAACGTCATAGTTGCCATACTTGGCACAAAGCCTTGAGGCCGTCTCAACCAGCCGGAAAAAAATATTAGTGCCGATGGCGAAATTCTGTCCATAGATCAGGCCGGTTCCGGCTTCTTTAACCCAACTATCGACCTTGTCTATATGCTCATACCAGCCGGAAGTGCCGACGACCATATTTTTACCAAGTTTTAAGACCCTTTGAATGTTCTCTAAGGCTGCTTCGGGTGATGAAAAATCTATCACCACATCGGCATTTTTTATACCATCCTCATCAAAACCTCGGGAATCAGAACTGATTGAGGAAATTTGATGCTTGGTTCCTTCATTAACTACTTTCTCAATTTCCTGACCCATATTCCCATAACCTATTAATGCAATCTTCATATTTTAATTCCTCCTGCAAACAAGCCGTCAATTTTAACCGGTCTTATTCTGAGCGGTTGACCGGATAATATTTGAGCGTGAACCAGCCGGACGGCTTTTTTAACATCTTTTTCATCTACCACAAAACTAATATTAACATTTGAAGCGCCGAAAGAAATCATTCTGATAGAAATTTTATTCCGGTGAAAAAGCCCGGAAACCTCAGTAAGGACATGAGACGATTCTATAACATCCTCACCGATTAAGGAGATTGTTCCGACCCCCGAAGATTGAGTTACACCGGCAAACTTTTCCAGTTCGGCTATCGCTCTTGCAACCTTCGGGTTTTCATCTAAAGTAATTGAAACACTGACCTCGGAAACGGAAACCAAATCTACAGAGATTTCTTCCCTGGCGAAAATGTCAAAAATTCTGGCCAGATAGCCTTTGCTAAAAAGCATATCGGTTGAATGGATATTTATTAAAGTAGTTTTCAACTTCGAGGTAACTGCTTTAACTCCTTTTTTGCGGGTCGGTTCGTTTGTTATTAAGGTTCCCTTGCTTTTTGGATTGAATGTGTTTAAAACCCTGACCGGAATATTTCTCAAAATTGCCGGCCTGATTGTTCTAGGATGTAAAACTTTGGCCCCGAAAGTTGCTAACTCGGAAGCTTCCTTATAGGAAATCCGGTCAATCAATTTGGCGTCTTCAACAACTCTCGGGTCGGCGGTAAAAATGCCGTCAACATCTGTCCATATTTGGACTTCAAGTGCATTCAGACAATGGCCTAAGATGGAGGCGGTATAATCCGAGCCTCCTCTTCCCAGGGTGGTAGTTCTGTTATCCGGTGTTGAACCTAAAAACCCGGTTATTACCGGAACAATACCGTTATTAAGAAGTGGACCAATTATTTTTCTGACTTTTTTCCCGGTCGGTCCGGGGATAAAATCTGCCGATCCGAAAATATCATTCGTGATAATGCAGTCTGTAGATATAATCTGCCGGGATTTAATGTTCCGCTCATTTAAAGCTTCGGAAACTATAAAAGAGGATAAAGTTTCTCCAAGGGATACGATTTTATCCGAAAATTCCGGGGTGTTATTGCTTGATTCTAAGAGTGTCTCCAATTCACCGATTCTTTGGTTCAAATAACCGGCAGCTTTTGTCCGGTTTGCAGGTGCCAGGAGGCTCTCGATCAAAGACAAATGAATCCGGCGTATTTCTTCCTGGTGAGAGTTGAACTTGTGCTTTGGTAATTTTAGAAAAGCCAACAGTTTATCCGTAATTCCGCTTAATGCGGACACGACGATTACTACCGGATTTGTAGATTGCCCGGTGATTTCGGCTATGGTTTGGATTCCGTTTGCCGTAGCAACAGAAGTGCCACCAAATTTCATCACGACTGGTTCGTTAATACTCATAGCGGAATGATACAGTTTAAGTTACTAAGGGTCAAATAATTCCGGATTTTGTACGATTTAACTAATTCTTGTTAATCATTTAACAAAATAAAGCTTTTTTAGGGCAAAAAAAGAGCCAAAAACTTGTAATAGTCTATGGCTCTTCTATCTATTTTTGTACCAATTACCTACGTCATTTTGAAAGGCACGTTACTCTCCCAATCCGAAACCGCAATTACACACGGCGTTAAGGTAAGGTTTGCAATCCTTTGATAGACCCAGGATGACTCCGCTTGCTTTCCCAACCAATATCACTGGCATATTGATTTATGGTACCAACCGAACTGAAAATGAAATAGGGTTCTTCTGTCTCCCTTTTCTTCACTCTCCTAAAAACTTCGGAGCTGAATTAATATTACTCTTATATGAGAATGGGTTGTCAAGACAGTAAATAATAAAAAGAAGCGGATTGCGGATGTTGGATGATTCTTTTCTTCGATATACTTAATGTAAATACAATCTTAAATGACTTTGGAGATGATTTCCTATAATATTCAATATGGAAAAGCTTTGGACGATGTTGCAAAGTGGATTACCGGAAAAAACCCCGATATTTTTTGCCTACAAGAATTTCCGGAAGATGAGATAGGTAGATTTAAACCTGACTACCAGCAGCTTTTTGTTTCATCATTTAATAAAGGCGGAAGAACATACGGAGAATTAATTGCTTACAAGAAGAGAATGAGGCTTGTTTCGGCTTTTGGTATTGACTTAGGTGTCAAACGCCCCATACCACTTATCTCCTCATCCTCAGGTAGAAGAACTGCGCTGGTAGCAAGCCTTGAAACTCAGATTGGTAATATTATTGTTGGGAATATCCACCTAGAGTGGCTGGCAAGGTCCAAATATAAGTTAAACCAGTTTGAGAGGGTCTTAGCGAGTGTTAACCAGGCTTACCCGGATTTAGAATTGCCAATAATTTTAGCAGGCGATTACAATTATTCTCATATATTTTCAGGTAGCGGTTTAAAAGAATATGCAGGTGAAGCAGGTTATAAACTAGCCGGTGAGTTGAATACCCACAGTTTTCTTGCTTTAGAACACCAGGTAGACCATGTATTTTATAGGGGGTGTTTGGTTAAGGACCTTAGGACTGAAGAAGTAGATTATTCAGACCACAAGCCGTTATTATTTAAAGTCAGTCGAAGCGGCGGATGACGCCAGAGCATTTGCCCTGGATTTGAACTTCACCAATATTGACATAAATCGGGTCCATGGCCGAATTGGCCGGTTCGAGGCGGATTCTATCAGGCTCGCGGAAGAATTTCTTCAGGGTCGCGAGCCCGGAATCCAGTAAGGCAACCACGATGTCTCCGTCTGACGCGTGGTTCTGCTCTTCGATAATGACATAATCTCCGTCAAGTATTCCCGATTCAATCATCGAATCGCCCTTAACCTGTAAAACATAGGATTTCTTTTTATCTGAGATCATCTGCGGTGAAACCGAGACGGTAGCTGTCGGGTCTGTATAAGGCATGATGGGTTGGCCGGCGGCAATATAACCTAAGAGTGGGATTTCGATAGTTCTTGGTTTAATATTAAACTCGTCTAAAAGTTCAATTCCCCGGACTGTACCTTCAAATTTGCGGATAGCACCTTTTTTGACTAAAGCCATCAGATGCTCGTGAACGGTAGCAAGAGACGAGAGACCCATTGCTTCGGCAATTTCACCTAAAGTCGGTGAATAGCCGTATTTATCAATATATTCCCTTAGAAAAATTAAAATATCTTTTTGTCTTTTGTAAAGTACCGCAGGCATACCGTAACCTTACCAAACTATTACCGAATCTGTCAATCCGATCAATCCCGATTGTATCGGGATCAATCTATATCAAATTATACAAAACCGAAGAAATTGCATATGATTTTTTAATGAAGCTTAGCGAAGAGAGATTTTAAGGAAAAACGTATTTTGTGGTTAAGCAGGAGGGAATTACCGCGAACAAGCCAAGCATCACTAAGGATATGAGGAAATACTTAAAGGCAGTTTTCTTTGATAAAGTTGTTTCAGCAGGTTGAGATTTTAGAGCCTTGGGTAGGATAGATAAAAGCAAAGGAATAGTAAGAACCTGGACAACAGAGAAAGTGCACCAGATTGAAGGAATATCAGTACAAAAATTCAAGCCCCAGCTTGAGTATCCCCAGAAAGAATAGATTGCGCTGAGGATGAATGAAACATCGGCAAATGCCAATAAACCCAGAAGCACAGCCGTACCGGAGACATTTTTATCCAAGGCTTTTCTTTGGGTAAAAGCGCAAATATGAAAGTAAAAAAACATAATCAGCCAATACGCTCCCCAAAGGGCTATCGAGAAATGTTTTAAATAAAAACTATGAGCTTGAAATCCCATCGGTACAGAGAACATATGTAGCGCCAAGCCGATGAGGCCTATAATGAAATATTTAGCATGAAGATTCCGGTTGTATAATTTCTCCAGAGCAAATAAATAAAACAGCATTGCGGATATGGATATGAGTAGCCCTGTCTTGTAGACGATCTGGTTGTTTGTAACAAGCGATAAAAACTCAAATAGTTGATGTCCACCAATCAGCGCCGTGGCAATAAGGGAAGTAGTCAGGAAGGGGAGCAGCCATTTTTTGCCGGTCTTCTTATATTGCTCCGAGTAGCGAAGGTAGAAAAAAATCGTAGAAATAACGATAATACTTCCGGTAGTAAGCTGAACCTCTTTGCTATAACACATCAATTAATATTGACCTAAATATTAGTTATTTTCAATAGAATTCAGATATCAGGAAGTTATAATTACAAATTAGCCCTATAGTTTGATAATCACCAAAAAGTAAGATATAATTATAGGATGTTTGAAAGACAATCTGGACTTTTAGTGCCGGGAACAAATCTTCTTGACATGCGAGTTGTTGGCCAGACAGAGGCTTTAGATATTTGGTATCAACAGTCTCAAGGTAATGTTTTTCCAGGTAGAAAATTGGTTGTAATTTTTGAGCCTGGAATGCGGCGCGGAGGTGTTACCACAGGTGCTCTATCTGGACTTCTCACGGAGGGATTTAAGCCAAGTGGAGCACAGGCACTTGTCGGATCTTCGGTGGGAGGAACCATAGCCAGAGAGTATGCGGGGGAGAATCTTGATGCGTTAAAAGCATTATTTATTGATGATCGTCGTCCAAATCCAGATGGCCAAAGGATGATTTTCTTAGACAAAAAAAAGTCTGCCCTTAGTGGATTTCGTCGCAACTGAAAAATTGTTTAGAGAAGAAGGTGCGCCAGAAGAAGTAGTCAAGGCTGCAGCGCCTGATATTTATGTTGGACTTCGAAATATGGCGACTGGTTTGAGTGAATTCGTAGATTTAAAAGGCGTACAGGATTCTGTTGACTTGGTCATATCATCCATGTCAGTACACTCTATAACTAAAAGAAGACGAAGGCGGGTTATCACAAAAGATGGCCGAAGAATAATGGGTGCGGATCCTCTAGATAGCCTTGGTAGGTTAGTTGAAGTTGCTCTTAATAAATTAAAAGCAACAGATGTTGTGATTTTTTGTACTTCTAATCCTTTCGATTATGGAATATTTGATAATGCTTTTGATCATGCAGTTAACATTATCGAGTACGGACGAAATAGAAGACACTTATTTAAAGCTCTTTATGAATTAAGATATGCTAATAAAAGTCCTGAGTATTTTACAGATCTCTTTTCCGGTTCAAGAGGAGTAAATATATTAGGTTTTTACCCGGGTCGAATGCCTATACGTCCAAACGAATTAGATCTTGACCTAATGTCAGCTGCCGTTAATGAAGCAGAATTGTTTGGTCGTCAAATAGGAGCAGAGACTCGTCTAAGATTAATGGCAGCTTAAGGCCATTACTATTTGCCATTTAGCAATTTTCTGTTATTATTTGTTTTGATGAATTATCAAATTGGAATTATTGGGTACGGGATTGTGGGGCAGGCGGTGGAGTATGGATTTAAGGGTGAAGATATTCATATTTATGATAAATTCAAGAATTATTTAACTCTTCCTGAAGTTTGTAAGAAATCCGAATTCATATTTGTTGCGGTTCCCACTCCTATAATGGAGAATGAATCCGGTATTGATCTTTCGATAGTTGAACAGGTGGTGGGTGAGATTGCAAACGAGGTTGAGGGTACTGACAAAATAGTAGTCCTGAAATCAACAATCGTTCCGGGCACTACAGCGTCTTTTGAGAAAAAATATCCTAAGGTTAATTTTTGCTTTAATCCTGAATTTTTAACCGAGGCCAATTTTTTGGAAGATTTTGTAAAATCTGACAGATGCGTTGTTGGTGCCTCAAATGATTTAACCTCCAGAAGAGTGATTTCGCTTTATAAAAAACACTTCCCCCATATGCCGATGTTCCAAACCGATCCGACTACCGCCGAAATGGTGAAATATATGGCCAATTGTTATCTTGCCAGCAAAGTCATATTTGCCAATGAGATGTTTGATATCTGCGAAAAGTTAGGGATTAAGTACGAGGAGGTTAAAAAATTAGTCGTAGCCGACCATAGGATTTTTGATTCGCACCTGGATATTACGACTGCACGCGGGTTCGGAGGTAAATGTTTTCCTAAAGATCTGTTGGCGCTTCGGGCTATGGCCCGCGAAAAAGGTGTTGATACCTCCTTTTTAGATACGGTTTGGAAAAAGAATTTGGCGATCCGCAAAGTTCATGATTGGGACGAAATCCCCGGAGCTGTCACTAAAATTAAGAAAAATTAGGAAGTTTTATTAGTTGTGTCCGGAACTATATTTGGAGTAGCCGGAGCAGAAGGCTGCATCATCGGTGCCTCGGGTACCGGAGGAGGGGCGGCTGCAGCAGCATTCTGGGTCCGTTGGGCCTGTTTCTTCTGGATAATATTTTTTACCTCCTGGACGATTTGATCCGGTGTATAAGCTGCTTTAACTAAATAGCCGTCAGCCCCAAGTTCAAAGCCCTGTTTAATAACTGCATCCTGGCCCAGGTTTGTTAATAGAACTACCACAATGTTTTTAGTTACCGGATTCTGGCGGATGCTTTGTAAAATCTGCAATCCATTTATGTCCGGAAGCATGATATCAAGTAAAACCAAATCATAAGCATTTTTGGTTATTGCCGCTAAACCGTCCTGTCCGGTGCCAAAAGCATCTGTGCTAAAACCGGATAAATCGAGCTGTCTTTTGAAGAGGTCACGTATAAAGTCTTCGTCTTCAACCAAGAGTACCTTCATAAAGTCATTCTAGCACAGAAAGTCAATGATAAATACTAAAAAATTAAATAGCTTTTGTCAGCAAATTAATATCAAATGATTGGTTCACGGCCGGTAGTGAAAATGAGAAAGTTGAGCCTCTTCCAAAGCCCTCCGATTCCGCCCAGATCTTTCCATGGTGAAGTTCAATAATCGCTTTAGACAGGTATAAACCAAGGCCGTTTCCTTTTGAAGCCTGCTCCGCCGGGCCGCCCTGGATGCGGAAAAATTTTGAAAAAAGCCGGGGTAAGACATCCTTAGGGATGCCTTTACCGGTGTCTTTAATATGAGTGCTGATAAATTCGTCTTTTTGATCTATCCAAATCTCGATTCTGCCCTGAGGCTCGGTATAAGTTAAAGCATTGGAGATAATATTATTTAAAACTTCATTAATTCTAACCAGATCAACCTGGACCGATAATTTAAGCCCCTGCGGAGGGGTAAATATTAAATTGATCCGCTTTTCATCTGCCCTATGCTGAAAAGTTTCTACCTGGGAAGCAACATTGGTGACCCAATCGATCACCTGGGTATTTAAGCTCATTGCCCCTCTTTCAACCCGGGCCACGCTTAAAAGATTCTCTACCAGACCTGACAGTTGCTGGGTTGAAGTATTAATCCGGCGGATGAACATTAATTGTTCCGGAGTCAGTTTTTTTTCGTTTTCGGACAGAAATACCGAGATATAACCCTTAACAGAGGTCAGGGGAGTCCTTAGTTCGTGAGCGGCCATTGAAACGAAGTCAAGTTTCATCGCTTCAAGTTGTTTCTCCTTGGTTCTGTCCTGGAGCAGAATAATCACCGAAGTATCAACAATTTCCCCCTGGGGAGGCTGATAGACCGATATATCGGCGATGGCCTGGCGGTTAATATTACTGATAACCTTGATTTCCGATCCGCTGTATATTTTAATTTCCGGAGTATTTGCAGAAATATCCGGTGATTTTTTTTGAATTGGTGCGTAAGTTGAAGGCAAAATTTCCCGGTTCTGTTTATCGTAAAACCTGACAAACTGGTCAATACGTTTGCCTAAAACATTCATTTTTTGGACACCGGTGATATTTTGGGCGGCCAGGTTAATGAATTTCACCTCAAACTTTAAATCCAGGATAATAACAGGATCGGTTATTTCAAGAAGTGATATCTCAAAAAGTTTATTTTCGGCAGTATTAACATTAGTCAGGTTTGATAGCGTTTGATTATCCTGGACAAGCGATGACTGGAGACGGGACAGCATAAGATAGACCGGTTGAAAATCGAAAAGGTTGGTGTTTTCGGGTAAGGGTTTAAAAGTCCGGCTCAAAATACTTTGCAGGACATTTCCGGTGACCGCAAGCGGTTTAAGGTATTTTTTATCAATATATTTGGAAAATAAATAGCCGGTTAAGCTTAGAAAAGGTAAAATTATAATTGTCCCTAAAACTAACTGGCCAAGGGATTTAAAATAGGGGGTATATGCGCTTAAAACCCAGGCAAGTATTGCCAATATGGCTGCAGGTGAAGCCATTAGTGCGAACAGGCCAATGTCTTTAAGCCGGGCAGATTTGGGCATTTGTAATATTATACCGCTTTGGAATTTATTCTTGCTAATACCGGGTAGCTTGGCTGCGCGGACACAACTTGGCAAGAAGAACATAGATACTCCGTCGGCTTGCTGCGGAGTAGTTCATTTAGCGTCTTTTCAAGTTTCGGGTTTTTTTGGTAAAATGACTTTGTCATCCTGATCCGCCAGCTGGCGGAGAAAGATCTCTCAATTTATCTGAGTTACAATAATGTATCTGATATTCATCAGAGATCCCTCGCTTCGCTCAGGATGAAAATTTATATGAATAAATTTTCAATTTCCAGCCAGTTTAAACCTACCGGTGATCAGCCTCAGGCAATTGAGAAGCTAGTTGCAGGACTGAAAAAAGGAGAGAAAAGCCAGGTGCTTCTAGGTGTAACCGGATCCGGAAAAACTTTTACCATGGCCAATGTCATAGAAAGAACCCAAAGGCCAACCCTGATCATTTCCCATAACAAGACTTTAGCCGGGCAATTAGCCCAGGAATTTAAATCTATTTTTCCCGATAACGCTGTTGAATATTTCGTTTCTTACTACGATTATTACCAACCCGAGGCCTATATCGCCGCTTCCGATACCTATATCGAGAAAGAAACCCAGATTAACGAGGAAATTGAAAAATTAAGACTTTCGACAACAACCTCTTTAGTTACCCGCCGGGATGTGATTGTTGTGGCTTCCGTTTCCTGTATCTATAACCTGGGTTCGCCGAAGGAATATATCGGTGCCACCATGGAGCTTAAGGCCGGTATGCATCTGTCTCCCGATTCGATCATTAAGATGCTGACGAAAATGTTCTATACCCGGAATGAGATTGATTTTAAACGTTCAACCTTCCGGGTTAAAGGAGATACCATCGATATTTTCCCCTCGTACGCCGATCATGCTTTGCGTTTGGAATTACTGGGCGATAAAGTTGAGCGGATATCGGTTTTGGATCCCTTAACCGGTGATATTACTCCCACAACTCAGACAATTACGGTTTATCCGGCCAAACACTACATAACTCCCGAACAAAGATTAATGCCGGGAATTACTCAAATAGAAGAAGATTTAAGATTAAGGATTAAAGATTTGAAAGCGCAGAATAAACTGATAGAAGCGCAAAGACTGGAACAGAGGACAAATTACGATATCGAAATGATCCGCGAGTTTGGGTATTGCAACGGCATTGAAAACTACTCCCGGTATTTTGAGGGCCGGGCTCCGGGCGAACCGCCTTATTCTTTAATGGAGTATTTTCCCAAAGATTTTCTGGTGATTATCGATGAGTCACATATAACCATTCCCCAGATCAGGGGAATGTATAACGGTGACAGGGCCCGCAAAGAAACTTTGGTTGATTTCGGATTTAGACTTCCTTCGGCTTTAGATAACCGGCCGCTTAAATTTGATGAATTTTTAAGGCGGATTAATCAAACTATTTATGTTAGCGCAACGCCTGATGAATACGAACTGTCTTTGGCTGCTTCAGGCGGGTCGCCTGTTAAAAAAGAAAATACCCTTGAAGAAGCACCGCTTATAAAAATAGGAGATGCTGATTGGTACGCCCAGCCAAATGTGGCTCAGCAGTTAATCCGTCCAACCGGAATTATTGATCCTGAAATCGAAGTCAGAAAAACCGAAGGTCAGATTCCGGATGTAATGAGAGAGGTTGAAGCAAGAGTCAAGAAGCACGAGAGAGTTTTGATAACGACTTTAACTAAGAGAATGGCGGAAGATTTATCAGAGTATTTGGCAGAGAGGCAGGTCAAAGTGACTTATCTGCACTCGGATATTGAAACACTCAAACGCGCCGATATTTTGCAGTCTTTGCGCATGGGGGAGTACGATGTTATCGTCGGTATCAACTTGCTCAGAGAAGGTCTGGATCTCCCCGAAGTCTCCCTGGTTATTATTCTTGATGCCGACAGAGAAGGGTTTTTGCGCTCCCGGACATCGCTGATCCAAACAATGGGCCGGGCAGCCAGACATATTCAGGGAAAAGTCATCATGTACGCGGATTCGGAAACTAAATCCATGAAAGCGGCGATCGAAGAGGTCGCCCGTCGCCGGGAATACCAGCTGGCTTACAATAAAAAGCACGGCATTACACCTAAATCAATCAGTAAGGCTTTACGGGACAGGTTGATAGAAAAAGTTGAGGAAATAGAAGAGAAATCCGGTAAAAAGGATTTAAGTATTGATGATATTCCGGAAAAGGATAAAGCGGAAATGGTAAAACTTCTGGAAGCCCAAATGCAGGAAGCCGCCAGTTTACTCGATTTTGAACAAGCAGCCAAAATTAGGGATCAGATAAAAGAATTAAGTATTTAATAAAGTGGACTTGCTGACAAACTGGACATAATTAAAGGTTTTCTCAGCTGAAAATTTTCCATTAAAATATTTACTAAATCTATTTCCCAATCTTTTGATGTTGGTGATATATATACTGATTCTATTAATTTGTCTAAATCAACTTCTAAGTATATTCCATCAGGACTATTGTCGTTTTCCGATTTTGGACGGAAACTAGCTTCAGATAGCCGTGCTAGGATTACCCTTAATTCATATTCATATTCAAAACTTTTCCTTTTTCTAATAAAAGGATTTAATAGATTCTTCGTATCAATAAGGTCTTTATCATAATCAATATATTTTACTTTCCCAATAAAGATATCTTCTTTCAAATTTTTGAAGCTGTTTTTTAAACCTTTAAAAGTTGATTGAATCGCTATGCCTTTTCCTCCTTGAGAGTATAAGTTCCACATTGCTGCTGATTCATGAGAATTCATATGCCAACTGCTAATATAAACATGTTCCCTTATCTGTTTAGCAAATTCAGAAATTTGTCTTTCGATATTTAAATTGGGATTTCCCCGAGCGACACTTTTAAAGAACTCACTTCTTGTATCTACAGATTTTTTAGTATAAGAACCTTCGAAGGCATCTTCAAGTTTACTTGCTTTTGGAAAATACAAATTCTTTTTGGATATCATATATGCAAATTTTGCTATATCTAGATAACGCCAAATTTTGATATCTTCACTTCTGGGAGCTGTGAAACTAGGGTGAGTTTGATACATAATTTACACTACAAAGTATAGTTTGTTTTATAGGTTTCTTTCAATACATTAGGGGTTTAAAAAGTTTTGTAAATCTGGTAAAATTTTCAGTCGGCCAGCTGGTTGACTGTTTCGCCTAAAATTCGTGAGTCTAAAAATTGCTAAATTGTTACATTGTTGAATTGTTAGAACACAAAAAATTTCTATGAACGATAAAATTATCATTAAGGGCGCACGGCAGCATAACCTTAAAAATATAGACTTAGAAATTCCAAAGAACAAATTGGTCGTGTTTACGGGGATTTCCGGTTCAGGCAAGTCTTCCTTAGCTTTCGATACCCTTTATGCTGAAGGTCAGCGGAGGTATGTTGAGTCGTTATCCGCTTACGCCAGGCAATTCTTAGGAGTTATGGACAAGCCTGATGTTGATTATATTGAAGGGTTGTCTCCGGCGATTTCGATTGATCAAAAAGCTGCCTCGCATAATCCTCGTTCAACAGTTGGCACTACAACTGAAATTTATGATTACATGAGGCTGTTATTTGCCCGGATCGGTCATCCCCACTGTCCTGTTTGCGGCCGGGAAATTTCCAGGATGAGTGTCCAGCAGATTGCGGAAGCGGTCATAAATAAAATTAAGGACTCTTCAAAGAAACAGTACAGATTCTTCATTATGGCGCCGGTTGTTAAAGACCGCAAAGGCGAATTTACTTCGCTTTTTGAGGATTTGAGGAAAAAAGGTTTTTCCAGAATCAGAATTGATGGTCATCTTCGCGAGTTATCCGAAGATTTTATGATCCTGAAAAATAATAAGCATACAATTGACGTTATCGTGGACAGGTTAGTATTAAACACTAAAAGTGTTCAAGAACAATCTAATTACTCAAGACTCTCTCAATCGATTGAGACAGCAGCCAAAATGGGTGAAGGTTCTGTTATTATATCTGAAGTTTTGGATGCGTCTTTAGATTTCCCCCAAAATCCTAAAAAACTTGAGGATCATTTATACTCGGAAAGATTCGCTTGTCCTCTGGATAATATTGCATTAGCCGAGGTTGAACCAAGGTTATTTTCGTTTAACTCACCCCACGGCGCATGTCCCGAATGTACAGGATTGGGCTCGCTTTTAGAAATTGATCCGGAGCTAATATTAAATCCAATTTTATCCATTGCAGAAGGCGGAATTTTACCTTGGAGCAAACTGGCCACAAACGAAACCTGGTTTACGAGGCTGATTGAAGCCGTCGGAAAACAGTTTGGTTTTAATTTAAGTACCAGATTAGGCGAACTTTCTGAAGAAGCAAGGAAAATTTTGCTTTACGGCGCCGGGGAAATAGAATTTGAAGTTGAGGGTAAAAACAGGCAGGGCCGTTGGACTAGTTTTTATTCGGCTTTTAGAGGTCTGGCCGAGTATTTGAAGGAAAGATATAAAGAGACAGAGTCGGAATGGGTTAAATCGGAAATAGAAAAATATATGGTTAGGGAGATCTGTCCTAAGTGTAAGGGAGCCAGGTTAAAAGATGAATCATTATCGGTAACTGTTGATAAGTTAAATATAGCCGAAGTGACAACCATGGCTATCAGGGAGGCATTGGGGTGGACAAAAAAATTGGAAGTTGACTCGTCGCTCAGTGAGCGTGAGGGAATAATTGCTAAAGCCATACTAAAAGAGATCATCTCCAGATTGCAATTCCTGGTTGATGTCGGGCTTGATTATCTGACTTTAGACCGGGCATCAATGACTTTGGCAGGAGGGGAGTCCCAAAGGATCAGGCTGGCTTCTCAAATCGGCTCCGGTTTGTCAGGGGTCTTGTATGTTTTGGATGAACCATCGATCGGACTGCACCAAAGGGATAATACCAGGCTGATCACCACCTTAAAAAAACTCAGGGAGTTGGGTAATACTGTAATTGTTAACGAACATGATGCTGAAACAATGCTGGAGTCTGACTATATGTTTGAAATTGGCCCCGGAGCCGGCGAACATGGTGGAAAGATCGTGGCTTTTGGAACTCCGCAGGATATTTTAGATAATCCCGAATCATTAACCGGTAAATATTTATCCGGTAAAAAGAAAATTGAAATCCTGCCGGAGAAAAAACCTTCTGAAAATACCGGATTTTTGGAAGTTGTTAAAGCTTCGGAGCATAATTTGAAAAATATCTCGGTTAAATTCCCCTTAGGCAGGTTAATTTCTATAACCGGGGTTTCAGGCTCCGGTAAATCAACCCTGATCCATGATGTCTTATATAAAACTTTAGCCCAAAGATATTACCGCTCGAAAGAGAAACCAGGTAGTCACGAGCAGGTTTTAGGGACGGAAAATATTGATAAAGTTGTTTTAGTAGATCAATCTCCAATCGGTCGGACCCCACGGTCAAACCCGGCAACTTATACAGGTGCCTTTACGTTTATCCGCGAACTTTTTGCTTCCAGCCCGGAAGCTAAGATCCGCGGTTATGGACCGGGACGCTTCTCGTTTAATGTTAAAGGAGGCCGTTGTGAGGTTTGTGAGGGTGACGGCCAAATTAAAATCGAGATGCAATTTTTGCCTGACGTATTCGTGGCCTGCGAAGGTTGCGGAGGCAAGCGTTATAACCGTGAGGCTTTGGAAATCCACTTTAAAGATAAAGATATCTCTCAGGTATTGGATATGACTGTTGAAGAATCGTTGGATTTTTTTACCAACATTCCGCAAATAAAGAATAAGCTGGTTGTTTTAAATGATGTCGGTTTAGGCTATATCAGGCTTGGACAACCGGCAACAACTTTATCCGGGGGAGAAGCGCAGAGAATTAAACTGTCTTCGGAATTATCCAAACGCCAAACCGGAAGGACGATTTATATCCTGGACGAGCCGACAACCGGATTGCACTTTGCCGATATTGAACGATTGTTAAAGATTCTTCGTCGCCTGGTAGATCTGGGTAATACTGTAATTATCATTGAGCACAATCTTGATGTTATTAAAAATGCCGACTGGATTATTGATTTGGGTCCTGAAGGGGGAGTTGGAGGAGGGACTTTAGTTGCAGAGGGGACGCCGAAGCAAATTGCAGCTACAAAAAATTCTTACACCGGTCAATATTTGGCAAAAATACTGTGAAGTTTGTACAATGATTAAAGACTGGAGATTAATGATTAGAAAAAAATCCAATCGTTAATCTTAAATCTTCTTGCATGATAAAAATCTTCAAGCTACTTTTAGCTACTGCTCTAGTTTACTTTAGTCTGTGGCTAACACCTATTGTACATGCTGCTGACGAGTTCTCCTCTAGCTATGAGGTTTTATATTCTTTGTCTGAGGATGGCAAAACCGATGTCAAGCAGGACATTAAGCTTAAAAACCTTACCGATAAATTCTTTCCTTCCAGCTTTAGCTTAACTTTACCCGGAAAGGGCATTTCCGAACTTGAGGCAGCCGACTCTCAAGGTCCGTTAGAGGTTGTTATTTCCGAAGAAGGAGACAATACCAAACTGACAGTTAAGTTCACCAACCAGCAAATCATCGGACTGAATAAGGAGTATGGATTTAATTTAAAATTTAGAAGCGACAGAATAGCCAGGCGGTTGGGTAAAGTTGTCAGTGTCAACATCCCCAAGGTCTCACAAAACAGCCAGATTGACAGTTTTAATATAACTTTATCGGTACCCAGTTCGTTCGGAGACCCGGATTTTATTACTCCAAAACCGTCATCGCTAAGCGAATCCGGAGGAAGAATAAACTATGCCTTCAAAAGTAAAGCGGATATCCGGACAGGAATTTCAGCCATCTTCGGTCAAAGCCTGGTTTTTGGGTTTGAGGCTAAATATCTCCTTAAAAATAATTCAATTTTTCCAAAAATTTTAGACATCCCGTTGCCGGTGGATTCCCAGTATCAGCAGACATATATCGACAATATTGAACCCCGTCCGGAAAACACCCGGACAGATCAATTGGGTAACGTCCTGGCCTCTTTTAAAGTCAACCCCGGCGAGTCAACGCAAGTTCAAGTCAGGGGGGAAATTCAAACTTATTTAAAAAGCCGGGAAAAGAAAATTCTCAGTAATCCGGAAATCCAGTCATATCTTACCGGGAGCAAGTATTGGGATATTGAGAATCCGGCTATTAAAAACAAGCTGGCCGAGATTTTGTTACCGCAAAATTTGCAAAATAATCTGCAGAAGGCAGCTGAAATCGATAAGTACGTCAGTAATTTTTTGCAATTTGACTACGGCCGGCTGTCGGGAAATGATTTTAAGAGGTTTGGCTCGGTGACGGCGCTTAATA
This sequence comes from Patescibacteria group bacterium, assembly GCA_035289525.1. Lineage (GTDB taxonomy): Bacteria > Patescibacteriota > Microgenomatia > Daviesbacterales > UBA10151 > JACPKO01. Next base: position 28,002 of record DATDWU010000046.1, read on the forward strand.
ATCCGGAAAAGTCTTTATCGGCAGAATTTGTTGACCTGGAATTAGCCCTGCTTAGGGCGGGTCAGATCCCGGCCAGACAGGTGATAGGATTTAGCTTGGCCGAAGCCGGGAAACCGTATGCTTTTTACAATAACGGGCTGCATAGCTGGGTGGAGATTTATGATCAGGGAGCAGGTTGGGTGATTTCGGATCCGGTCTGGGAAAGCACCACTAAAGGGGGACAGTTTTTTAATTTTAATGACCTGACGCATTTAAGTTTGGCTATCGGCAATGGTATGGATGATTTTGTTTTGCCGGAGGCCGTTAATACGGTGTTTTTGGATAAGGATATTGTTGAGCGCAAGGAAGCCCGGCTGGACATTAAAGTAGACTCAAAAATTTTATCAGGTTTTCCTTCAAAGCTAAAAATCAGGATTGATAATGTAGGCAATGCGGCTTTTCCGGCAAGCGAATTAAAAATTGACACGGCCAAAATTTTACTGGAATCTCCGGGCCAGTCGCCTGAAATTACCAAACTTATAAAAACACCGGTAATCCCTCCTTCCGGTAATTTGGAATACGAACTGAACCTCAAAACCGGGGCAATCTGGCATTCTTACCAGGATGTTTTACAGATAACTTTTGCCGGAGCAAGAGAAACCCGGGTTATCTCGGTTGAGCCGATACTTTCTTATAAAATTTTTGCCGTTGAAATTATCGGAGGGGTAATTATTATTGCTTTATTTTATTCGCTTATTTTATTGGTTCACCATAAATCTACAAGAAAGTCTTCTTAAACGTAATATCTCAGGCTATTGTGAGCTGAGCTCGCCTTTTGTTAATTCAAAAGGTAAAATACGCTGATGTTGCCTTCGTTTGTTAATCCCGAAATAATTCCTCATAAACCCGGAATTTATATCTACAAAGATAAAAGCGGGAAAGTGATTTATGTGGGGAAAGCGGTTGATTTATTCAGCCGGGTTTCTTCGTATTTTAATAACACCTGGAAGGATGTTAAAACTGCCAAACTGGTGGAGAATATTGCCGCGGCTGAAACAATTATTGTTGAATCGGAAATTGAAGCCTTAATACTTGAGGCGAATTTAATTAAAAAATTCATGCCTCTCTATAACATCCGCCTGACAGATGATAAGGACTATTTGTATGTGGTGATTACAGATGAGGAATTTCCGAAAGTTTTAACAGCCCGTAAAAAAGATCTGATCAAAGTTAAAAAATGGTTTGGGCCTTATCCCTCGGCAACAACCGTCAAAGAAACGCTAAAGAAATTAAGAAGGGTTTTTCCCTGGTGCAGTGGGATGGGGTATGAATCAAGAATCAAGAATCAAGGGAAACGCAAAGCTTGTTTCTATTACCATTTGGGACAGTGTCCGGGTGCATGTGTTGGAACTATTTCCAAAGAGGAATATAACAAAATTATCAGAAGATTCTCTAAGTTTTTAGATGGTAAGAAACAAGAATTGATTGAAGAATTAAATAATGAGATGGAGCTTTATTCTAAAGATTTGGAGTTTGAGGAAGCTGCAAAAGTTAAAAAGATAATTGAGGGAATAAATTACATTACAGCTCCAACGAAAATTACTAATTATTTAGTTAATCCAAACTTCCTTGAGGATTTAAACCAAAATTCCCTGGAAGAGTTACAAAAAGCTTTAAATTTGCCGGAACTTCCGGTCCGGATCGAAGCGTATGATATTTCCAATTTGTCCGGCAAAGAAGCAACCGGCTCGATGGTTGTTTTAACAAATGGTGAAATAGATAAATCTCAATATCGAAGATTCAAAATTAAGATCACAGGTAAACCAAATGATTATGCAATGCATGCGGAAATGATGGGACGGAGATTAAAACATCCGGAATGGGGAATTCCAAACTTGATATTGATTGATGGAGGGAGGGGACAGGTGACAGCTGTTAAAGCTGTCACCCTGAGCGCAGCGAAGGATCTCTTGCGAATGCAAGATTCATCAGGTAAGTCCACAGATTCTTCGCCTTCGGCTCTGAATGACATAAATAGAATTCCAATTTATGGACTGGCAAAAAGGGAAGAGTGGCTTTATCCGCCGGAAGGGGAGGTTATAAAACTCTCAAAAAGAAATTTGGGGTTAAGGCTTCTCCAAAAAATCCGCAACGAATCCCACCGTTTTGCAATCACTTATCATAAAAAACTGCGCTCTAAAGCTTTTCTGACTAAATGAAGTTCCACGCCCCGCTTCGCGTGACATGGTATCTTCTCATACTTCGCTTCACGAAAGTGAAAGAAGCATTCATCTACGGCTCAAAAATGTGCCGTGGTTTTCTGCTTCATATGATAAATCTTGTAAATTACCTCTAAATATTTATAATTACCCCATAATATGGATAGAAGAGTTGATCAATTAAGACCGAATCCTTTTGATGAGTTAAGATTTCGGTCTTCGGTAAAACCTCCTGTGTTCCACCCTGCTTCAAGAGCACAAGAGAGAAGAGTAGAGAATATTGTAAGTCCCATGGATGGTTTAAGAGATATCCCAGGATTTGATCAAGGTGCACAAAAGATTATTCTTCTTTATGCACTTGCAGCGGGTAAGGTTGAATATGACAGAGTGCAAGCCCTAAGTGAGACTACCGCGGCAAACCAGGTTGATGAAGTTTTTGCAGATATTCAGGGAAGAATTGCAATAGAGCCCATATCTGTAGCAGAGAGGCAGAGAAAGATAGGGAGGATTCATCGAGCTAGAATCAGCGTAAGGACGCATGTAGATTATGCTAGAGATTGGGCGAGGAGAGATGCTAGAGATGAGAGACATTTAGGTGTTATGGCTGAAGAACAAGCGATACATGACCATTATCCTACGAATCATCATTCGTGGAATGTCCTTACAATAGAAGGAGGTTTGGTAGGCTTTGTTTTTTCAGAATTTAAGCTTGGAAGAACAAACTCTTATGAGGAATTTAAAGGGTTAAAAAAATCAAAATTTGCATTTACTAATCATCCTAATTTGAGTGATTGTGGATGGTATTCGCTTATACCAACAAAACTCGAAGGAGTTTATTTTACACTATATGTTGATACAAGAGGGGGTAAAGGAAGAGAGGAGTTATCGGCAGAAATGGTTTATGGGAGTACGCAAATGAAGGAAAACTATAGATGGTTTGACACCACAAAACCACCAACAACGCCTCCATTTTAGATATAATTAGGTAGTGAATAAAGAAAAACTTGACCAATTTACTTTAGATATCGAATTCCTATTAATTTCTGCGGTGCAAGGTGTGGCTTTGGGAGCTTTGGCTGGTGCAGCTTCAGAACCCTTATCAAATTTAGATTTTCAATATTGGCCGTATATTTTGAGCGGGTTTTTGTTGATTTTGACTTTCTGGTCTCAGGCTATAATTCACTCCCTCTCGTTTATTAAATGGCCGCTGGATCTGGCTCATAATTTCCTGTATTTTTTAATGGGACTCGTGGAATTTTTGGCTTTCAGCCAATTACAGGATCCGTTAAGATGGTTTGTTTTTCAGTTGGCTTTTGTGATTGTTGCCTCGGTTCTATATTTTGTTGATTTAAAGTTAATCAAAGCCGGAAAGGATCATTTTGATGATACCCCGGCTCAAAAAGCCTTGTACAAACATATTTGGGATGAACAGGTGGCAGAGATGAAAACTCTAATTCCTTCAGGACTGATATTTAATAGTGCTGCGGTATTTCTGATTTGGAAGTTTCCGGATTTATTTATAACCCGCGGTTATCACTTAGGGATTGTCGGTATTCAGGTTCTGCTGACGATTTATATTATTGCGGTTTCTATAAAAAGTTTTAAAACCCGGTCTAAATTAATTTCTGGTTGCTTTAAGTAATTTAGCCTTGCAATCCGGGATTGGAGACACTGGAGAGTAAATCCCTGTGGTACTTGTGGTACATTTGATACCCGTGATACCCTTTAAATATGATTAAAGCTGTCCTGCGTGATTATCTGCTTAATTTTGCGATACTTTGGGCTGTGACTGCAATTTTTCCCGGATTGAGTTATGAAGGTGGGTTGCGGACACTGGCTATAGGGGCTGTCGGTTTAATGGCGATGAATCTGATTGTCATTCCAATTTTAAAGGTGGTTTTCCTTCCTTTAAATATTTTAACCTTAGGGATTTTTACCTGGGTCATTAATGTCATTGCCCTTTACTTATTGACGACCGTCATCCCTCAATTTAAATTGGTGCCCTACTTTTTTCCCGGCGGAAATTTCCTGGGGATGAACTTGCCGGCCCAAAGTCTGACTGTCTTATGGGTAGCAATTATTGCTTCGTTTATGATAGGATTTGCAAGCCGTTTTTTCCATTGGCTGACATCAAAGTAGGTTATAGGTGTCAGGTTGTAGGTTATAGTAAAAAACATGAATAATTTTTTCTTAATTTTCGAAATAATTTTGGGGGTTATCCTTGTCGGGCTGATAGTGCTTCAGTCAAAGGGGACCGGTTTGGGTTCGACTTTTGGCGGTGACATGGGTTTTTATGGAACAAAGCGCGGAGCGGAAAAAATGCTGTTTATTCTCACTATTATAATTGCAGCACTTTTTTTGCTTACCTCTTTAGTCGGGACGCTCTTAAAGTAGCCCTATGTCTTTCTGGATTAATTTTATCCTGACCTTTTTTAAACGTAAGAAGTGGTTAAGCTTAGGCGTACTTTTGGCTGTCAGCATTCTCGCTCTCTCCGGTTATTTTTATCTCAAGATGGATAAACAGGTTAAAGTTAAAGAGGGAATAGTCGGAACTCACGAAGAGAGGGATCTACCCGAAACAGTTTTGAATTTGATCTCAAAGCCTCTCATTAAAATTGATAAATCCGGTAATCCCGTACCCGAGTTAATCCAGAGTTGGGAAATTAGTAATGAGGGTAAAGTCTACAGGTTAAAACTTAAGCCGGACCTGAGTTGGAGTGACGGCAGAAAAGTTAAGGCATCTGAAATTTATATCTCGATTGCCGATGTGGAAATAACTGCGCCCGATGATCAGACTCTGGAATTTAAGCTGGCCGAGGCTTTCAGTCCTTTTCCGACTCTTCTGAATAAGCCGATTTTAAGAAAGGCTCCGGTTGAGTTCGGGTTTGAGCTGGTTGGGGTCGGTCCTTATAAAGTTTTGAACAAAAAAAAGGATGGACCCTTTGTTAAAAAAATCGATTTTGATATCGCCGATAAAAGTTTTCCCCGGGTTTCGGTTACTTTTTTCCCTAATGAAAAGATTGCCAAGACTGCATTAAAGCTTGGGGAAGTCCAGTCGCTTTTGGGGGTTATTGAGCCGGATGATTTGAATTTTAACAATCTGGCAAAAAAAGAATTGACAAACTTTAACCAGCTGGTGACAATTTTTTTAAACACCGAAGATCCGCTTCTCTCCGATGAGAACTTGCGGCTGAGTTTAGCCTACAGTGCGCCCGAATTTGCTAATGCCGAAATAGCCAGGACTTCACTTTCGCCTCATTCCTGGGCGTTCAATCCTAATGTTAAAGACTATCTAAATAATAAGACTAAGGCTTTGGAGTCACTAAAAAAAGTTGAAAAGGGCAAGGATGAAACAATTACTTTGACTGTGACCAGTTCTTTAAAGGATACCGGGGAAAAAGTAGTTGAGGCCTGGAATAATCTGGGTTTAAAAACGGTTTTAAGGGTAGAGTCGGGTACCCCCCAGAATTTCCAGGCACTTTTGATTACCCAAAATATCCCGGCCGACCCCGATCAATATTCTCTCTGGCATTCAACTCAAAAAGATAAGACAAATATCTCAAAGATAGCTTCGCCGAGGATTGACAAAGACCTCGAGGACGGCAGAAAAAATGCCGATCCGGAAGTCAGAAAACAAAAATACCAGGATTTCCAAAAAATCCTTTTAGACCAAGCCCCGGCCATTTTTTTGTATTTCCCGAAGTATGAAGTGGTTTATATGAAAAAAATCGGGGTAGATCTGGATAAAGTTTTACCAATCCAACTTGTTAATTTAAATTAAGTCTCATCTAGTACACTATCTTGACATTAAATCATCACCAGAGTAAAAGTAATTATTAATTATGGCAAGTTCTGAGAGAGTGACCAGGGACTATGAACAAGCTAGGGTTCAACTAAAATCAGCACTGATTTCAGCTGGGAATGCAATTGGTGGGATGAGCGTTCCAAGAATAAATAGGCGAAATGAGATGGTTCTTCGTCCTGCTGATCCAATGAAAGATCACCAAGAAGAGGGATTGGTGCCTACTATTAATAGAGCGGATTCGCCATATACGGAGCTATTCGGTCAAGACCTAAAAATCTAAAAACCTAAAGCCTAAAAGTTCAAAGCCGGCTTTGGTCTTTGAGGGGTTTTTAGCAGATTCATCAATTAATCTTTTTAAAGCAAATCCGGTATTAAAATCCTCTTCTAAGCCCGATAGTAATCTATCCTCTGTCTGAAGTTTAGCTTCCCACCTCTCAGGTGTGTGCCTGAAATTTGTTTCTAATTTATCAATAATTTCCTGGGCTTTTTTCATTTGCTCTTCAGTGTATTCCCAGGGTTTGCGGTAATGGTTGAGTAAAAGCATTAATCGGATTGCGTTGGGGGAATATTTTTTAAGCAAATCGTATACCAAAACTAAATTACCTAATGACTTGCTCATTTTTTCGCCCTGGTAGGAAACCATGGCAATGTGCATCCAATTTTTTACAAAAGGCTTTTTACCTGAGTACGCCTCAGATTGGGCCAGTTCCGATTCATGGTGCGGATAAATTAAATCCATTCCTCCTCCGTGGATATCAATTTGCTCGCCCAAAGTTCTTTTAATCATGGCCGAGCATTCAATATGCCAGCCGGGCCTGCCTTTAGAAAATGGGCTATCCCAGAAAGGCTCATCTTCTTTTGACTTTTGCCACAGCAAAAAGTCCAGCGGGGCTTTTTTATTCGGGTCATCAGGATTACCACCGCGCTCTTTTAAAAGTTGGGTCATTTGATCTTGAGAAAATTTTGAGAGCTTGCCATAGTCTGGAAATTTACTAACTTCAAAATATACGTTGCCATTTACCTCATATGCAAAACCTTTTTTTATTAGAGTTGAAACCATTTCAATAATTTCACTCATAGCCTCTGTAGCTTTGATGTAGTGATCGGGCATTTTTACATTCAAGGATTTAAGATCATTAAGGAACTTGCCGGTCCAGAAATTACCCAATTCCTGCCAATTTTTGCCGTCCCTTTTTGCCCGTTTTAGAATATCATCATCAATATCCGTGACGTTTTGGGTATAAGTAACCTTATAACCCTTAAACTCTAAAAACTGCTTCAGGGCGTCAAAAGTCACATAAACAAAGGCATGGCCTAAGTGAGTTGTGTCATAAGGGGTGATGCCGCAAACATACATTTTTACGTTAGACGAATCGATGGGCTGAAAGTTTTCTACTTGTCTTGAATACGAATTGTAAAGTTTCATGGTTAAAAATTTCTAATTTTTAAGTACTAATTTCTAATCAATTTCTAATGACTAAATTCTAATTGGGATTTGGGAATTCTTTAGGTTAATTAGAGCAATTAGGTCAATTAGAAATTAATAAATAGTATAATACCATCAATGAAAGCCTTATTTATCTTTGCTCATCCTGATGACGAAACTTTCGGTACCGGTGGCACTATTGCCAAATTAGCCAAAGCGGGTGTTGAGGTTCATGTCATAACTGCCACTACCGGCCAGGCAGGCCAGACCGGAGAGTATGGGGATATTACACCTGAGGAATTAGGAGAGAAGCGTAAGATAGAACAGGCTGAAGCCGCCGGGATTTTAGGAATTAGTAAAACTTCTTATTTAGGATTAATGGATGGGCAATTAATAAATCATTCTGTTGAGGAACTTGCAGAAAAACTATTGCCTTTCATAAAGGATGAAAATCCGGACATTGTCATTACCTTTGAAAAAAACGGTGCCTCCAACCACCCGGACCATAAGCAAATTTCCCTGGCTGCAACCGAAGCTTTCAGGTATTGGATGAAAACTGCAAGCAAGCACGTCAGGCTTTATCATATAGGTGTGCCGCAGAGCTATTTAAAGGAATATGAAAAAGCCGGATTAACGATGAAAGCCTTCGGTACTCCCCAGGGGACTCCTGATCAAGATTTTACGACGATCGTCGATACTACCGACACTTTTGAAATAAAAGACAAGGCCGCACGGTGTCATAAATCCCAGGCAAGTGACTGGGAAAGGTTCGGTAAAAGAATGGGGATAGTTGATTTAAAAAAGGAATATTTTGAATTAATCGCTGAGAATAGAATAGTTTAGAGACTGAGGTAACTAATGCAACTAATGTGACTAAGGCCAAAGCTTAATATCATTCGTCTCCTCAGTTACCTTAGTCACCTTCGTCACTTTTTAGATCATGGGCATTTAATTGTGTATGCGCCTGAATAAGGAGAATATTGGGCCGGGGTGGGGTTGGTGACACTTGAGACCGCATATTGGGCGTAGTAGACAACGCTGTCCTTGATACCGGAAACATTGATTGTTTGATTTGTTGTGGATTGGGCGGCCTGGTTAACATTGGCAATATCATTGCCGCCGGTGGCTGATCCCAACTGCATGGAATAGTATTGAGCGCCTGTCACCGACGAGAAATTGAGTGTTCCGTTCCAGACATTGTTATTTTTTGTGCCGCAGGTTATAGAGACGGAGCCTGTCGGCGCTCCCATTGAGATGCCGGTATTGATAGTAAACAGCTGGTTTGAGGCCGGCGCGGCTACCGTATAAGTTTGGGAATCGGCATAATCGATATTTTGGCCGTTGGTTTGGCCTTTTAAAACCGCGACCATGTTGTAGGTAGTGCCCGTAGCAGCTCCGTTCCAGGTCCAGGTGGTGCCATTAGTTGGTGAAATTCCGTTGACTACTGTTTGGTAATTGGTCTGGCCCTGGGGTGCGGCTAAGATAACGATCGAAGAACCGCCGGGTGCCGAGCCGTTAAAATTGATTGTTCCTGAAATTGCCGAGTTGCCTGCCGGTAGCGGAGACTCGGTGGTTTGGCCCGCCGCAGGGGCTACGGTATTATTTTGAATTAAAGTAACTGCTCCGGCCGGCGGCTGAGCAGTAGAATTAATGGTCATTTCGGCATTATCTGATGGGGCCGATAAAACTACTGATTTTGAAGAACCAACTACCGTTCCGTTTTTATCAAATAACTGACCTTTAATTTCATATTTTGTTCCGGATTGGGCTTTTGAATAAGTAATTGTCCTTTTTACTAAAGCCGGTAAATTATCAACTACTTCACTAAAGTTGCCGGTACTTCCATAAACCCTGCCCAAAACGTCAAAAGTTGCACCCTGGGGAATATAACCGTTGATATAAACGGTGCCGGAGATTGTTGCCGGAACCAATGCCGGATCTTCCATAGGAACCTCAATATCCAGCGTCAAAATCTCATCGGTAGCCGGAGCGGTTACAGTCAGGGACTCTGAGGTCGTGAGCCTTTGTCCGCTTGAATCAAGGTAGGCTTGAAATTCGTAAGAACTGCCTGTTAACGCCCCGATATATTTCCAGGCAGTTTCATCAGCTGCCGGCAATGAAACGAATATTTTATAAACGTCTGATGACCCGTGATCCCTGACACCGACACTAATCGAGGATTCCCGGGGTATCGGGCCGTTAAGCTTTACTACTCCCGAAACCGGAGCCTGTTTTTGTTCTGCTGAATTCGAGAAAGGAGTATTGGGTTTAATAAAGCGCGAAGTGATAAAACCGACATCAAAAAAAATTAAGCCGAAGATTATTATGACAATAGCTGCAACAACAATTTTGAGCATTGATTTTATTGTAAGGTGACTAAGGTTACTAATGCAACTAATGTGACTACCGCCGAAACTCAATTTCCTCCGTCTCCTCAGTTACCTAAGTTACTTTCGTCACTTTCTCGTCACGGACACTTAATCGTTTGAGGTGTTGAGAAAGGCGAGTATTGATATGAGGTTGGGGAGGCAACTCCGGCGACCGAATACTGGGCATAATATAAAGTGCTGTCAGTTAGAGTTACGCTGACGGTTTGATTAGTTGTCGACTGGGTGGTTTGGGTGACGTTGGTTAAGTCCGAGGCACCGCTGGTTGTTCCGACCTGTAAGTTGTAAACTTCACCGCCGGAAATTGTCGGAAAATTAGCTGTAGCATACCAGGTATTGTTGCTGTTGTGAGTGGTACAGGTGGTGGTTATAGTCCCGGTCGGCGTAGACATGGGGGGTGAGGCATTGATGGTGAAAGTTTGTGAAGAAGCCGGTGCTGTCACGGTGTAGATTTGAGAAGTGGCATAATCGGTATTTACTCCTCCGGAAGAGCCTTTCAAAACTGCCAGCATATCATAGGCTTTGCCGCTTTGGGCGTTACTCCAACTCCAGGTCGTACCGGTCGTGGTTGATACTCCGCTGACGACAGTCTGGTATTGATTGCCGGAGCCGTTTTCCCTGGCCACAATTACGATTGAAGAGCCACTTGGAATAGTACCGCTGATACTTATTGTGCCGGAAATTTTGGCACTTCCGGTAGTTTGGTTTGAAGTTTGGTTGGAAGTGGAACTGCTGGTGTTGTTTTGTAAAACAGTCAATGTTCCGATAGTTGATGAATTTGCACCGGATAATTTAGGTTTGGCTGAGCCTTTCGATGAAGAATTTTGGACAGAGGCTTTAGGTATCGGTGTATTTTGAGGTGCAGCCGGATTAGACGATGAAGGGGCGTTTTCAAGTATCTGTTTTGGCGGCGGAGGAGGTAAAGGCTTATCAAGAAATGTCTTATAGACGGCGAATATTGAGGTCAGGGTAATGAGCGTACTGACTATTATGGCGACAGGAAACCACATACTTTAAAAGTAACAAAGGTGTGGAAAGGTATCAAGAGTCTCAAACGGGCAAAAAGAATCCCCGCACTTTTCGGGTGCGGGGTTAGTTCTTTTTTAATTAGCGGTCTTCCCTTGGTCTAGCCTCGTTAACAACAATTTTTCTTCCTTCCATATCCGAACCATTAAGTTTCTCAATGGCTTCCATAGCCTCATTATCATTGGCCATTTCAACGAAACCGAATCCGCGTGAGCGGCCGGTCATTCTATCTTTTAGAACAACTGCTGAAACAACTGATCCGAATTGAGAAAAAAGGTCACCTAATTTTTGATCGTCAACTGCCCAGGGAAGGGAACCGACAAAAAGTTTTTTAATAGTAATCACCGCCAATCTAGTATTAGAAAGCTTTCTCGTTACTAGACTGACAGTCTGAAACTTAACATGCTTGAACTAACCACTAAGGTGAATTGTATCGTTCCCATAGTAAAAAAGCAATATTTACCTTGTCCCGTTTAAATCTTTTTTTCTGATTCTGATATTTTTTGGTGTGACCTCAACCAGCTCCGAATCGTCGATATATTCGAGCGAGTCTTCCAGATCCATCAGTTTCGGTGCATTAAAATGTTCCGAAACTCCTTCGCCCGAAGATCTATGGTTAGTTTGCTGTTTTTCCTTGCAGACATTAACACTGATATCGCCGGAACGGGCATTAGATCCGACTAGCTGGCCTTTGTAGACAGGTGAGTTGGGTCCGATAAATAAAGTTCCGCGGGACTGAATGCCGGTTAAACCATGAAGTTTAGTGGTGCCGGTCTCATGAACTACCAGTGAACCGTTATCTCTGGTGAACGCGGATCCATTGTCCGGCTTAAAGTCCTCAAAAATAGTATTCATTATTCCCAGGCCTTTGGTATCGGTGATAAATTGGCTTCTGAAACCGAATAATTCGCGGGTGGGGATGACATATTCAACATCAACGATTCCGCCTTCATTTTTCATGTTAATCAGCTGGGCATGTCTTTGGCCTAATTTTTGGATAATTGTCCCGGAAAATTCTTCCGGAGTTTCTATAAACAGTCTTTCATAGGGGGCGAGGGTAATACCGTCCTCCACTTTAGTGATAACCTGAGGGCGGGCTACCTGGAATTCATAGCCTTCCCTGCGCATTCTTTCAATCAGTATGGCCAGATGGAGTTCACCCCGGCCCGATACAATCCAGTCTGTATTAGGTCCGTTCTCAACCCGGAGGGCTACATCGGTTTCCAGCTCTTTGTAAAGTCTTTCCTGGATTTGGCGGGTGGTTTTAAATTCTCCTTCCCTTCCTGCAAAAGGAGAGGTATTAACGCTAAAAACCATCCTGATTGTCGGCTCTTCAATATCAAGAAGGGGAAGGGCCACCGGATTATCCGGGTCGGCAATAGTTTCACCGATCGTAATATCGGCAATTCCCGAAAGTGCAACAATATCGCCTGCTTCGGCTTCTTTTATCTCAAGCCGTTCCAGCCCGATAAAACTCATTAGTGAGGAAATCCGGTATTTTTTTTGCTCGCCCTGGCGGTTAATGTGAATTACTTCCGAGCCCGAAGTAATTTTTCCGTTTTCAACCCTGCCGGTACCGATCCGGCCTTTAAAATTATCACCGCTGATATTGGTGATTAAAATTTGCAGCGGTTTACCGGGGTCTCCCGTGGGCTCAGGAATTTCTCTCATGATAGCCTCAAAAACAGGAGTGATATCGGTCATTTTATCTATATCTGCTTCCAAACCGGCTTTACCGTACTTGCCCGAAGAATAAATTACCGGGAAGTAAGCGGTTTGTTCATCCGCCCCTAAGTCAATAAACAAATCAAAGGTTTTATTTAAAACATATTCGATCCTGGCATCAGGCCGGTCGATCTTGTTGACTACAACTATGATTTTCAAACCCATTTTTAATGCCTGTTTTAAAACAAATCTGGTTTGGGGCATCGGGCCTTCTTTGGCATCTATCAAAAGTAAACAGCCGTCGGCCATCTTTAAGACCCGCTCAACTTCGCCTCCGAAATCAGCGTGGCCGGGCGTGTCAATGATATTAATTTTGGTTCCGTGCCAATTAACCGAAGCATTTTTGGAAAAAATGGTAATTCCGCGCTCTTTTTCCAATTCGTTGGAGTCCATAATCAGGTCGGTTCCGACCAAATCTTTATCCATTTTGGTCTGGGTTTGGGTAAGCAAAGCGTCGACTAAAGTAGTCTTTCCGTGATCAACGTGAGCTATAATTGCGACGTTTCTTATATTCATATTTACGATACTGCTTTCGTCGCAATTAAAACGTTCTGCGAGCACGAAGTAAAATTTTCCCACTGAAGTGCGAAACAGGTTGTTAAGAGCGTAAGCTCGCAAGCTTCGCTTATTATCGCGACATTTCTTATATTTGACATAATTTTAGGTACGAATGGTCATTATACCTTATTTGATAAACGAATGATATAGCTATAGGGTATTACCTACAGTCTGGTAGAATTAAGAAATGTTTGACGAAAAATTTGTTCTGCTGGCCTTACTTTTAAATACTTATGGCGATATGAAGTATCTAGTCGCCACTGTTAAAGGGACTATTAAGCCCAATAAAGTTTCCTGGCTGTTTTGGGCAATTGCACCGATGACGGCTTTTGCCGGGGAAATTGCCAAGGGGGTCGGTTGGGCGTCGATTATGACTTTGTCTGTAGGATTAAATCCTCTTTTGATTTTTTTCGCCTCATTTCTTAATAAAAAAGCCCAATGGAAAATCAGTAAATTTGATACGGCCTGCGGACTGTTATCTTTGGTCGGAATTTTTCTCTGGTTTTTAACCAGTGATGCCAACTTAGCTATATTTTTTGCTATTTTAGCCGACGTTGCCGCCGCCGCTCCGACCCTTATTAAATCCTATTATCACCCGAAAACCGAAAACGCTTCGCCGTTTATTTTTGCGGTGTTAGCTGCGATCGTTACGTTACTTACTATAAAGGAATGGAATTTTGCCAATTACGGTTTTCCGGTCTTCATCCTTTTTTCCTGTCTGGTCTTCGTTTTACTGATCCAATTTCAAATGGGAAAGTATATCCGAAAATTTAAAATGTGAGCCGAGTGGGATTAATTATCCCCAATCCTCCGCTGGGCTTCGGATTGCCGAACCAAATCGAAGATTTAGTTCTAATCCCTCTCCCGCCTAAAATTCTAATTTCCTCAAATGAATTGAGAAAATTAAAATTGTGAGCCGAGTGGGATTAAATGTCCCCAATTTGCTAAACAAATTGCCGAACCCACAACCGATGGATAACACGCCCAATTGCTTTGCAATTGGAAGAGTCCAAATGTGACCCAAAGGGTTGTAGTTCAGAACCAAGTCATTCCAGAGCTACTTCAGTATTTTACCTTATTCTCGAATCAAATCAACAGGCTTGCGTTCAAGCCTAATTACTACTCCGTTTAAGTATTAGAATCTTGTATTAGCTTTATTGGATAGCAGTTAAATCAATAGGATTAAGTACTTGGTTAGGATTGTTAACACAGATCACATCTAGACGGCTTTTTTTAATTTCTTCTTTAAATTTTGGATCTTGGTTTATTAAATAGTTAAAATCAATATATCTATGGCTTCCGTCAGCTAATAACCCTTTGATACCAGACTCATCAGCTATAGCACAAAAATCAGGATAAATAAGTCCATTATCTTTGTATAAATCTATTTTACCCACACTTTTTTCTTCTTCTATAAACTTATCGTAGTCAGATCTCGTTTGATCCAACCATTCTTTTAGTTGGGTTCTTTTGAAATTTCCCCATAAAGGTGGGTAAAAATTTCCAATCATTTCCCAAGCCTCTTCCCCAATGTATTGGCTCACTTGAGCATCACTTGATATTTTATCCCAATTAACCCCTATACCCACTGCAGGTGTATCATCATGGTCAGTTTTATTTTTCCAGTATGATATGAAATCAGAAGCGGTCATAATTTTTTTGTAACAGTATAATATTAGTTATGGGTATAAATATGCAAGACTATTGGTATTCTCCGGCTTATGTTATTTACATGGCTCAGGAGTTAATAGGAATTTATAGTCAAGAAATAATTGATAAAGATTCGCATAACTTTAAACAAGTTGGCGAAATGAAATGTACAGCTATAATGCTGTTGGCACTTCATAAAGCTTTTGGACACCATTTCTTTATGCAGGCTTCTAAAGAGGAGTTTCCTGATGTCTGGACGCTTTATCAAGAGCAAGTTAGGACAGATTATGTAGATACTAAATATCAAACAGTTGAGGTTGTAACTTACTTTCCAAACATGGAGATTGAAGTCGCTGATTTTGTTTTAAAGAGTAAGCTAATAAACCCTAAAAAGGCTTACGACGAAGAAACTATAATAGTTTGTTACATAAGAAAGGCTGGTACTTATGTGGACTTTAATCAGCTATATCAAAAACTGAGCAAGCATAAATTTAAACCCACCAGAGTCTTTGTTATAGGAAATACGGTTAGGGATCAAAATATATTTATGCTGTCGCAAGTTTGGCCGATTATCCACCATGAAGCAGTTCATTTTATTGAAAGAGCTAAATCATACCCTTTACCACACAGAGTGTTTTTTAAAAAAGGAGTTACCAAGACAATTGATTATTCTAAAAATAGGGGAACACTAAAAACAAACCCTTATGAAGTTTTCAATATAGACGAGGGAAAGGTTAGGGAAAAATATGAAAAGACTTAACAAAAAAGACACTCATAATTCTTTAGGAACTGATAAAATCAGCCTTACCTCTGTTGCAGTTTAAGCAAAGAGTTTGAAGATTATCAAGAGTATTTTTTCCTCCTCCAATTACAGGTTTTATATGATCCACCTCCAATACAGTTTCTAGTGCTGTTCCCCCACAAGCTCGACACTTGAAGCCATCTCTCAGGAACACCTGATATCTTAGTCTTTTTGAAGGTCTGTTTCTCTCATAAAAGGGTTTTAAATCTAAGGTCGTGGCAAGTTTAGTGCGACTTATTTTTTTCTTTATAGCGTCAGACCACTTTAGACCTTTATTCCAAGCTATTTTTCCTTTTCTTGAGTTGCTAATTTTAGTTCTAATTTCCTCGGACCAAGGTTTACCCTTATTCCAAGCTGAAGTACCCTTCCTAGACTCACTAATCCTTTTTTTCATAGCCTCTGTTAGCTTCTTACCTTTATTCCAGGGTTCTCTAGGCATAATTTATAGAGTTTTCTTCCTTTGATTTATAACATAAGTTATATAATAATCCTAACATGGCTGGCAATGAAAATTTATATTCTGAGTTGTTAATTAAGTTCTCAAACAGTAAATATATTTCTCCTGCAAAAATCCAAAGGATTATGAAAGTTCCTTATTCAACGGCAGACTTACTTCTGAATAGATTAGTTAATGAGGGTTTAGCTTCTCCAAGAATAGGCGCTTATCCGTGTATTATGCTCAGAGGTCTATTTAGGAAATTAAAAGCAAAACAGGCTGAGCTTATGACTAACTTGATACTCAGAACTGGGTACAAAGTTGATCCTAAGGAATTTTTAAAATAAACCAGCCTTCTGCTTTTGCCTACTTCTGTTAAAATACCTCTAATGGATAAAGAGGCGAAGCTAAAGTTACTGAAAACTAAAGTTGAGTTTGTGAACAGTTTACTTGAGAAAGTTGACTGGGAGGCACTTAGGCAATGGCGGGAAGAGACTTTGATGATTCTGGATAACTTGATTGACGAGGAGTCAAAGTATTACAAGAACTTTGAAAAGATCGGTTATAGATCGGGGGTTCTTTCAATGATGGATCCTGAGGGAAATCGCAGAAGAGATGAGGAGGCTTATGTATCAGGTCTCCAAAAAGCAAAGAGTAGCCTAAATGCGATTTTATATGGCATTGAGCAAGGACTACTAATTTAACAATGAGTGACACTTTCTCTGATGAGCAGATTAGGGACGGGATAATTCAAATGCTTTATAAAGCTCACCGTAACCCTAAAGGTAAATATAAGAATGTAACTTTCTCTGTTTTGCAAAAAGAAGTGAGAGAATATATCGATTGTTCCAGAGAGGATATACTTCGAGAGATTAGGTATTTAATAGAGAAAAAATTGATCAAGGATGAGAAAGTTAGGTATGCAGGGACTAAAGTCGGCAATATCAAATTCCCCGCGGGTTATACAGAGTATTACTCTTTAACCAGTAAGGCTATTGATCTTTTGGAGCCTCCAAGTAAATATGCTAATATTGGCTACATGATAACCCGGCACACTATTAGAATCCTAAAAGCCTCAGAAAACTTTGAAACCCCGCATGAGTATAGAGCAGATTTTCAGCCGGACGCCTGCTTTCTGCCAATAGAAGCTGACGTAGATGAGAAGGACAGAATCCAACTAGTAATGAACGGGGAGGTTAAGGAAGAAAAGGTGGCAGGTGAGATTAAAAAATATTATGATCAACCGTTAGCACATATCGAAGTTAAATGGAAAAAAGAAAATAACAATCAGCCGGGTAATTATATCCACATGACTAACTCCTCAATAACTGCTCCTGTTACCCAGGGTTCGGGTAACATTATCGTTACATATAAACCACAGACAGATATTGAGAATATAATTAAATTGATTAGGGAAAAGGAGGGGCTTGATGAAGAAACAAAAACTCAGGTTGTATCTTTGGTGGAATCAGAACTTCCCATAATATTAGAGGAAGCAGACTCAGTAAAAACAAGATCGCTAATTGGCAGATTAAAAGGTATGGGTCAAGCTTGGCTTATTCCGATTATTACCCAAGTAGCTGCAACATATATCCAATACTCTTTGGGAATAAACTAATCTCAGAATAAATCTTTTAGTGGAATTCCCAATATTCGAGCGATTCTTTCTAAAATTTCTACTGACGGAACATTTCGTCCTTGCTCTATAAAACCCATATAAGCTCGACTAATATTAACTTTGTCTGCGACCACTTCTTGACTCATTCCTTTATCTTTTCTTACCTTCTGAATCTTTTTTCCTAGTTTCTTAGGAAGAACTGCATTTTTTCTCATGTATAAATTATTCTGTTGAA
Source organism: Patescibacteria group bacterium (assembly GCA_035289525.1). GTDB lineage: Bacteria > Patescibacteriota > Microgenomatia > Daviesbacterales > UBA10151 > JACPKO01. Next base: position 45,868 of record DATDWU010000046.1, read on the forward strand.
GCGAGATGTTTGCCACTAAACTACAATTAGCATTTAGCTTCGATTTGGTATTGATTTTTTGATAAATGTGAGTTAGCATTTGTGGAGTCAATATGTCATTAACCGAAGAGCAAAAAAGAAAAATTGAAGAGGAAGAGAGATATAGGGCTTCTCTGAGATCAGAGGTGCATAATTACCAAAAACCAAAGAAAAAAGGCATTGGCTGTTTCAATTTGATCGGGATATTATTTCTCTCTTTTGTTTTGCTTATAGCAGTAAGTATGTACCGCTCTAACGGTATCCCGCCATCAAATACAACTGTGATTCCAAGCCCGAAAGCAAGTAAAAACACAGATGATTTAGTTGGTAATGTTAATTTCGATGGTGCCCAGTTTAATATGACTAATCAGGAAGCTATTGACTGGGAGCATTGCTGGATTACTTTAAATAAAGACTATTTTTATCCATCTAATGCTCCGGCTCAAAAGTTTAATGGAGTAAAAGCAGGAGAGACTATTACTTTTTCTCCGGGTGAGTTTACAAAAAAAGATGGTACAAGATTTAATGCTTTTTCAATAAAACCACAGGGAATGTCTATGGATTGTGACGGTAGATTTGGTTATTGGGCTTGGAACTAAATATTTATTACGCATTATAAAACCTACTATTTTTTTTCAATCAGGCGCTTTTAAGTAGTGGTAAAATATATGAGCTATGAACAATAACCATTATCTTGGTAGACCAACTCTCTCTAGTGACGAAATAGACGCAATTTTCCGCAAATTAGAGCCATATTTGAGGTCCGGCTTGAGTGTTAATAAGGCTTGTCTGCAAGCTCAAATTCCTAAATCAACAGTTTATGATTTATACACTGAAAATAGTCAATTTGCGGAAAAAGTAGAGGCAGCTAAAAATTATAGTTCGGTACTCATAAACAATATTCTGATTAAAGAACTCTCAAGGATAGCAGTGAAGCAAAAAGAAGATAGGAAACTAACACAACAGGATATAAAATTGGTGCAATGGCTTGCAGTAAACAGTAAAAGCACTCAAGAGGAGTTTGGGAGGCAAATTGAGATAAACCAAAAAGATTCTTTAGAAGAAAAAAAACAAGAGGCGTTTAATATCCTTCAAGATCCGAAAGCCTTTGAAATTATGTTTAGAGTCCATAACATTGCAGTACAAAGAATGAATGAGAAAGCTGAGTCTATTAGACATCCTGAGGCTCAAACTTTATAATATGATATTATAATTAGACTGATTTGACAATCTAATCCTTGACAAATATTTATTGGTATGGTATTCTGTTTTTACTCTAAAAAAACATTAAGTTTATCTTTAGAGTATTAGTTACTTCTAGGTTCCTCAAATAAATATAAGCATAAAAATAAATATATGAATAAAGATTCAGTTATGAAAAATTTTTATTGCTTATGCCCATTTTCACTGTTAATAAAGCTAGAAAAATACTCGGAAAAATAGCGAATAATATTAGTGACGAAGAACTAGAAAAAGATATTAAAACGGCTGAAATACTAAAAGTCATTTTCTTTAACAATTACCGCCCTCAAAAAAAATCTCAGCAAGTTTATACTCCAAAAGAAAATGGTAAAGCCTAAAGCAGTAATTTACATAAGAGTATCTGATGAAAGTCAGGTTAAAAATAATAGTCTCGGTACTCAATTAAAAATTTGTCAAAATTTTGCTAAAAGTAACGAGTTAGAAGTTGTTGAAGTTTTTAGGGATGAGGGTGTTTCTGCAAAACATATCCAAACCCGTCCTGCAATGAGGCGTCTTCTTAGTTTTTGTACTGTTAAGAAAAACAATATTTCGAGAGTAATTGTTTACAAAATGGATCGTTGGACTCGCAATACCGAGGAAGGTTTGATTGCAATGTCATTTCTTGCTAAGTATGGAGTTGCAGTTATCCCCGCAACAGAGGTTGCAGACCAAACTCCAATGGGTAAAGCTATGAGGACAATATTGATGGTTTTAGGTGAGCTTGATAATGGTCTCAAATCGGAAAGAGTTAAAGATAATATGCAGTCTCTATTTAGAAGTGGTGTTTGGTGCTGGAAACCGCCCATAGGTTATATTCGTCCAAAAGGAACAAAAGAAGAGACAAAAGGCAAACCGCCAATTGTCTTTAAAAAAATCGCTGATCTGCTGATAATGTTAATCAACAAAGCCTCCGAATCAAACTATTCAAAAAAATACCTAGCTGAATATTTGAACTCCCTAGGATTTAAACAAGGTTATGGAAAACAAGCAGATGGAAAACTGATAACTCATATATTAAAGAATAGCTTTTATTGTGGCAAAATGTATGCTAATAAATGGGATGAATATCGTGTTGGCAAGCATCAGCCTATTATTGACGAAGCTACTTGGGAGAGAGCATATATGAATACTTTTGGAACTAAGCGAAAAAATAAAACACAGGACAGCTCTGAATATCCGCTTAAAGGTATATTGTTCTGTGGGAACTGTAATCGTCCTCAAACTTCAAGCAATCCAAGAGGAAGAAACAAGAATTATAAAATGTATGAATGCCATCAGGATACTTGCAAGCATAATGAACGGATAGGTATAGATGAGGCCCATAAGCAATTTTTGAATATTCTCAGTCAGCTAAAACCAACAGAACGAGTTCTTAAACTTTTTAGTGCTTTGGTTTTTGAAGAGTGGGATGTAAGCATTGCGAAATCAAGAAATGAAGCAAGCATTATAGAAAATCAAGTTACTCAGCTTGAAAATAAATTAACAACAATCTCTGAAAGTAATTCAAAAGGAATCCTGAGTGATGATGAAGCCAAAGCCAGAGCTGAGGAGACGAGGCGTGAAATTGCAGTTCTAAAAATAGAGAGATTCGACTATAAGATTGAGGAATATGATACAGAAACAGTCAAAAATTTTACAGAAGCATTTTTAACTAATTTAGATAAATTGTGGATGGAGCTAGATTTAGCTCATAAACAACAGCTTCAACAACAAATTTTTCCTAAAGGTTTAGTCTGTAAAAACAAGAAAGTTCGAACCACTAGTTTAGCAAGTTCTTTCGAGCTGATGAAAGCTTTGAAAGATGAAAATTTCAATTTAGTGATCCAGCAGGGACTCGAACCCTGAACCTATTCCTTAAGAGGGAAGTGCTCTACCATTGAGCTACTGGACCAATCGCATCGAAGATTCTGCCAGACCTAAAGCTATTAAATAAACTATTACTGCCGAATCATCGAACCCAACCATCCTTGTTCTGTTTATAAACAGGGCAAAGAGTATCAAATTATACCTAATTTGTGTTTCAATTTCGAATCAGTCCAGGCCCCGGCGTTTTTTCTCTGCACTTAAAACCTGATCGGCGATATTTAGCTCCTGCGGATTTTCTCCGTCATCCGCCTTATACAAACCCATTTCGTGGGCGTTTTCGAGCATATCATCATCAGCTTCAAGATCAACATCGCTTCCGCTTATGGCGCCTTCACCGGATACGGCCGGAGTTATTGCCTGCTTATGTTTTCTATCGTCATCACTGTTTGATTTTGCCATTTTTTATATCACCTCCTGAATTTTGAGTTTAGTATAAATAAGGAAATATTACTATGATATGACAGAATGAACTTGAATTTGCGCGTCCGGAGGGACAATGAGCCCAATTTCTTTAAAGAAATTGGCGAACTTGCTTCCTAATTATAATTCCTAACTTTCTAAGATAAATGAACTAATAAAAAGTATGAAATGTGTGAGTTAAATCGCAGTTTGAGTCTTCATGAGCTATAAAACAAAAAGAGCCGGACATGTAGTCCGACTTTTTGTTTTGCGCGCCCGGAGGGACTAAATAATCCCCAATCCTGAAATAAATTCAAGATTGCCGAACCTGCTCACTCACACCAACACCCAGTTGTGTAGTTTAATCAGCTAATTAAAAATCCTTGCGTTCATTTTTAAATCGCAAGTTCTACTCCCAAACCGGGCAATCAAAAAAATACCAGGCATAAAGCCTGGTTATTTTTGTTGAGCGCGCCTAGACGGATCAGGATGGAACACCATTTTTGATAGTTTGGTGCATACCTTCAAGAAACTCCAGGCACTCGGACACACTTATTATAACGGAAAAGTAGCTATTATTCAGTCAGAAAGTGAGGAGAAGACTGATGTTTAGCTTTGGGAAGCAAAAGCTGGTTAAAAAACCTTATGAGGAGCTTCTTGAGTCAGCACTTTTTGATGAGCTAAGTTTTTATCAAACATTTTTACAAGACCTTCAGAACTGTGAGAAAGAAGTAGTAATTGAAAGCCCATTCATCACCTATAAACGAGCTAAAATGTTTGATCGTATTTTTGAAAATTTGTTAGAAAAAGGGGTCACTATTTATATAGTTACCCGCGACCCAAGAGAACATGATGAAAATTTGGAGGTTCAATCAGAAGAGGCAATCCAATATTTTGAAAGTATGGGAGTACAAGTTCTTATTTGTGCCGGAAACCACCACAGAAAACTAGCTATTTTAGACCGAAAAATTCTTTGGGAAGGAAGTTTAAATATTATGTCGCAGACCAGAAGCCGGGAAATTATGAGAAGAATTAATAGCAGAGTTATGGCTCTTGAAATGTTTAATTTTCTAAAATTGGAAAGATTTCTATAGTATTTGTTACAATAACGTTATGAAACAACAGTTTTCAAAAGAAGAAATCGAAAAAACCATAAATTATTTGAAGACAAACCGCCCAGACCTGCCTGCAACAAAGGAAGAAGCCATTAAAATTTTGGCAGCTATGCAAGGCACCTCAGAGTCTTTTGTTAAAACAGTAATAAAAGCAGCCAAGAAAAATTCTAAGAAATCAAACTAAAAAGGAAGTATTTCGGAAGATTTTACTTTCAAAACTTTAAAAATCTTCTCTAAAGTATCCAGAGCCGGATGTAACTCGCCTCTTTCAATCCGGGAATAATAATTTGGGTGAATTCCTGCTTTTTCAGCAACTTCAACCTGAGTTAACTTTCTTTCCTTCCGGGCTTTTTTAATGTTTTTGCCAATTTTAACTGTATCCACTCCACAAATTATACAACTTTTCCGACCTCATAGGTTTTCATTTCCATCCCATTGTTAAAAATCAAGATAATTTCTTCCTTTTTATATCTTCTGTCCTGACGACTTCCAAATCGCAAGGCAATTAATTTCCCTTGCTTATCCCATTGCCGCAATGTCCACGCACTTAGATTGAGAATTTTTGACACCTGATCAATAGTTAATAAAGGTGGCCAAGTTCTGGGCAATCCTGCGGTAAAAGTTGGGTTAAATGGATTAACTGCCATAACTAAAACTAATTTATACCAACTTACCATAAGTTAACACAGGAGGCAATAAGTGCTATATTAGTGAGTAATTTATGCCTGCTAAAGCTGCCAGTTTTAAGAAAATTTTGTCCATCGATGGAGGTGGGATTAAAGGCGTATTCCCGGCATCATTTTTATCAACGGTTGAGGATTCAATCAAAGGTAAAGTAAGTGATCATTTTGATTTAATTGTTGGAACGTCCACTGGAGGTATTATCGCTCTTGCTTTAGGTTTGGGATTTTCTGCAAAAGAAATATTAGAATTCTACGAACAGTATGGACCAAAAATATTTAAGGGTAATAAATTCCTTAGCTTTATTCGTCAATTAGGATATGCTAAGTACGAACATAAAGATCTTAAACTGGCATTAATAAATACCTTTGGTGACAAAAAAATTGGTCAAAGCAAAAATCGGCTTGTTATTCCAAGTTTGAATCTTGAAACAGG
>DATDWU010000047.1:0-6529 GCA_035289525.1 Patescibacteria group bacterium
ACCTGGAAAAGCAGTTTTGGAGACTGCTGTGATACCATTTCACCACACCCGTATTTGTGAAATTTTACCCTTTACGAGGTAAATGGGCAAGACAGCGAAGCTGGCTCATCTGTTGCGTAATCAGCTGGCAAGTTTTGCATCACACCTTTGCAAGCTCTGCATACATTGTCAATTCTCAATTGTCCACTAATATTGTATGCTTAAATTATGTCTGCCCTGGAAAGTATTAAGTATTATGTATTGTGTATTACGGGAAAAAGAAAAAAATCCCATACTACAACCTACAACCTACTACCTACAACCTCAAAAAAAGGTTTCACCCTCATCGAGCTGATGGTTGCCATAACAATTATCGCTATTATCTCAACTATCGGTTTAATTACCTATTCAAAAGCCCAGGGCCTGGGGAGAGATGCTAAAAGAAAGCAGGATTTAAGATCAATCGCCATAGCGCTGGAGCTTTTTTATCAGAAGAACAAAAGATACCCCTGCAGTGGCGCTGGCTGGTTTGACTGGCAAGATTCTAACTCGAATAATTGGCTAACCGATTCAAGCGCCTGTACCGGTGGCACGAACCAAAAAATCAGTCCCGAATATATTAGTACAATGCCTAAGGATCCTATTAACACCGGCTTACCGGTTGGAACCTTTGATTCTCCGGTCTCCGGTTATGGCTATTGGAGTGTAAATAGCACATATGGAACTTGCATGCCGGGTCAATATTATATTTTAGCTACCCTACTGGAAAATAGTAATGACAAGGATGCATTTGGCTCATCAACTATTAATCATTGTGGACTTACTCTTAGTCTCGCTTCACAGCAGGGTGATCAAGGAGGAGGAGGTAGTGGTCCTCCTCTTTACAGCGCAGGAAACTTTCTTATTACAGCACCTTAATGGACGAAATTCCTAAAGAAAAACATGATCATCAAGCTTTAAAATTCCCTGATAATTTCTTATGGGGAACAGCCACATCTGCCCACCAAACCGAAGGCGGCAATGTAAATAGCGACTGGTGGGAATTTGAAAAAAACCGCCCTGAAGATAAACAATCCGGTGAAGCTGCCGATTCCTATAACCGGTTTGAGGAGGATTTTAACCTGGCCCAATCGCTTAACTTAAACGCCCAGCGTATTTCAATAGAATGGGCCCGGATCGAACCGGAACCGGCAGTTTTTGATCAGGGAGCAATTGAGCACTACCGCCGGGTTTTAAAATCTTTAAAAGACAAGCATTTTAAAGTCATGCTGACTCTCTGGCATTTTACCCTGCCGAAATGGGTTTCAGATATCGGCGGCTGGGAAAACCCCCTAACCCAGGATTATTTCCTGAGGTTTCTCAAAGTGGTTGTGCCGGAATTTGATCAGTTTGTTGATTTCTGGATTACCTTAAACGAACCCGGTGTGTATATTTATATGGCTTATTTAAAAGGCACCTGGCCACCCCGGAAAAAAAGCCGCTGGTCAGCAGTTTTACTCCAGTGGAATTTAGCGGCAGTGCACAAAAAAGCCTATGCTCTTTTGCACGAACTATCGAGCAGGCCTGTCGGAATTGCCCAAAACATGCAATCATTTCACGCCAGCCATAAGCATTCCCTGATCGAGCAATTCTCGGTTTACATCGCCGATATAATTAGCAATCATTCATTCTATATCATGACAAAAGATTGCCATGACTTTCTAGGTGTTAATTATTATTTTCATCACCGCTTTAACCGGAAGAACCAGTTACTCCCTAAAATAGAAGAAGCCGTAGATGAACACCGTGATGTCTCGGACTTAGGTTGGGAAATTTTTCCGGAAGGAATTTTCGATGTTTTAATGGATATCTCCAACCACAAGCCGATCTACATCACCGAGTGCGGAATTGCTTCGACGAACGATGACCGGCGGACCAGATTTTTGATCCAGTATCTATCCGAAGTCTACCGGGCTATCGAGGCAGGTGTCAGGATAAAAGGGTTTTTTTATTGGTCTCTAATCGACAATTTCGAATGGCAGGAAGGCTTTACCCCCAGATTCGGACTAATTGAAATTGATTATCCTACTCAAAAAAGAAATATTCGCCCATCAGCTTACGTTTTCTCGGAAATTGCCAAACACAATAAAATCCCACACAAACTGTTAAAATTACTGGGTCATACTATCCGGGTTGAAGAGGTTCTCTGTTTATTGCATGACCGGCCAAAAGCGCTCTGCGAGCACTTCTCTGAATGATTCTGATTTTTAAACTACTAGCATTTATAAAAAATCTAAATTAAAATAACTCTAATCTTCCCATTTCTGCCGGAACAATTTAACAAAAAAATTTATGAAACTTTTAAGGACGGGCAAAAAGTTTTACAGGATTTTCTATCCCATTTTAATATTCCTTTGGCTGCTCATAAAACTGGGCGATTTCGGGATCGGCCTGACTAATTCGGCAGCCAAATACTTGCGGGATTTTTTTACACTCAAATCAAAAAATTATCCTAAACCTGTTCTTGTTAAAACCCCAAAAAAACGCAGAAAGTTTAACAAATTATTCAGGATATTTACCATTATCTTTTCCAAAAAAATCCGCCTGGCATTAATGACATTTTTTTTAGGGATTGGTTTCACAACATATTCATACTTCTTAGTCGGTATCGCCCACGACCTGCCTTCCCCTAACAATTTGCGCAATTTACCAACACCGACAACGACCGAATTTTACGACCGGAACGGGTCTCTCCTTTACCGGTTCTATGAAGGCAAAAACCGGTCTCCGGTAAAACTCTCAGAGGTCCCGCCTTCTCTAATCCAGGCAACTATCGCTATGGAAGACAAAAATTTTTACAGCCACTTTGGAGTCGATTTTTTCGGTATTGCCAGAGCAGTTCTTTCATTAGTTAGAAACGGCGAAGTGCAGGGCGGTTCAACCATAACTCAGCAGCTGATTAAAAATACTTTATTGACGCCGGAACGGACTGCCCGGAGAAAAATCAAAGAAATAATTCTGGCATTTTGGGCCGAAAGGATTTTTTCAAAACAGGAAATTTTAGAAATGTATTTTAACGAAGTTCCTTATGGCGGTACCACCTGGGGCATTGCTGCTGCCTCGCAAACTTATTTTGGTAAAAAGGTTTCTGATTTAACTTTATCGGAAAGCGCTTTTTTAGCCGGACTGCCCGCCTCCCCAACTACTTACTCTCCATACGGAACAAGCCCCGGACTAGCCAAAACCAGACAATCCCAAGCCCTGCACCGGATGGTTGAGGACGGTTTTATTGACCGAGAAACGGCAACCCGGGTGCTGGATGAACCATTAAATATTAAACCTCCGGCCACCGAGATTAAAGCTCCTCACTTTGTTATGTACGTCCGAAGCAAACTGGCTGAAAAATACGGAGAAAGATTTGTTTCTCAGGGCGGCTTAAAAGTCTATACCAGTTTGGATTTAAATTTACAACAAAAAGCTGAGGAAATTGTCAGCGAGGAAGTTAAAAAAATAAAGAACCTGAATGTCTCAAACGGGGCGGCATTAATTACCGATGCCAAGACCGGCCAAATTTTAGCAATGGTAGGAAGTAAAAATTACTGGGATGATAACGGCGGAAATTTCAATGTAACTACCGCACTGCGTCAACCCGGCTCCTCCATTAAACCGATAACTTATGCCGCAGCTTTTAAATTAGGATACGCACCGGGCAATACTTTACTTGATACTCCGGTAAGTTTTAAAAATTTCTGGGAGACCTATACCCCGGTGAATTATGATAGCAAATTCAGAGGGCCGGTCACAATCAGGACGGCCCTGGCATCTTCTTTAAATGTGCCGGCAGTTAAGATGCTCTCAATGGTCGGTTTACCGGAAATGCTAAAAACAGCAACGGCTTTGGGAATTAGCACTTTAAATGATGCTGACAGGTACGGACTATCGCTGACCTTAGGCGGCGGGGAAATAAAAATGGTGGATATGATGGCCGTATATGGCACATTCTCTCAAATGGGAGAAAAGCACCCGGTAAAAGAAGTTTTAAAAATTGTTGACACCAAAGGCAATTTAGTTGAAGACAATACCGGTCAGGACGGTGAGGTGGTATTACAACCGGGAGTAGCTTATCTGATTACCGATATTTTATCTGACAATAAAGCACGGACTCCGGCTTTTGGTTCTAATTCTCTATTGAATATCCCCGGTCACCGGGTAGGGGTTAAAACCGGCACAACCGATAATAAACGTGATAACTGGACGTTCGGGTATACCCCGGAATTTGTAGTCGGAGTTTGGGTTGGAAATAACGATAACAGTCCAATGGATCCGCGTCTTGCTTCCGGAGTTACCGGCGCAGCCCCGATATGGAACCGGATAATGACCGAACTCTTAAAAAACCGGGAACCGGTGGCTTTCCGCAAACCTGACAGTGTAATATCCGGAATAATTGACGGTCATCAGGATTTAGTTATTGCCGGTTTGGGTTTAAAGTCGGCGGTTTCTTTAAGCAAAACAAAAATTCAGGATGATAAATCGGCCCAAAAAGATATCATAACTTTTACCGATCCATTTTCAACCTATCAGTCCGATCAATCCGGCCAACCTATCCAGGTGAATCCCTAACTACGAACTACGAACTACGAACTATTATCTCTCTACCTTTGCCAGCCAATTTGAATATTTCGGATTTTTGCCGTGAACGATATCAAAATATAATTTCCTGATTTTTCCGGTTATTTCTCCAATTCCTCCGTCGCCGATTTTCCGGTGGTCAATTTCAATAACCGGAGTAACTTCCGCGCCGGTTCCGCAAACGAATACTTCATCGGCTAAATAGATATCCGAGCGGTCTATACTTCGCTCAATTGTTTCAATCCCCAATTCATCTTTGGCAATTTTGATTATTGTATCCCGGGTTAAACCTATTAAGATATCATCCGACATGGCCGGAGTAATTAATTTACCGTCCCGGACCATAAATAAGTTTTCAGCCGAACCTTCAACAATATGACCGTTCTCATCCATAAATAACGCTTCATCAAACCCCCCTAATAAACTTTCGGTTTTGGCAAAAGCCGTATTAACATAAGCTCCAGTAACTTTACCCCGCGGAGGAATTGCCCGGTCCGGAATCCGCATCCAGGACGAAACATTTGCCCTAACTCCTTTTTCTTTTAAGTAACGTCCCAAAGGCACGGTATAAATACAAAATCCATCGGCTAAAGTTGTTAAATTAAAATTTCCAACCGCCGGATCCTGTTTAAAAGCAAGAGGCCTGATATAAATATCCGTTTCCGAATAATTTTTTTGCAAAAGCTCAACGGTTATTTTTGCCAATTCTTTCGGCGTTCCCGGCAATTTAATAAACAAGATTTTTGTCGAATGAACCATTCTCCTGAAATGGTCTTCCAATCTAAAAACAAACAAAGCTTTCTCATCTTCATTATAATAAGCGCGAATCCCTTCAAAACAACCTGTTCCATAATGCAACGCGTGAGCCGTAACCGGAATAACTGCTTTTTCTTCCGGCACAAATTTTCCGTTAAGATAGAATGTTCTGTTCATATATTCTCAAGTATTTTATCAGTAAGTTCACCTGTTTTCAAAGGATTGGTTGAGTTTATATCCTCTGTTCCAAATCCTTCATCTAAAGTTTTCTTAACTGCCATATAAACTGCCTGTGATTCTTCTTCCAGTTTAAAAGCTACTCCCAGTAACATTGCCGCGGATAAAATCGCGCCTATCGGGTTGGCGATATTTTTTCCTGCTGCCTCGGGGTATGATCCATGAATCGGTTCAAACAAAGATACACCTGATCCAACCGAAGCAGACGGCAAAACTCCCAGTGATCCGGCAATCACCGATGCTTCATCAGTCAATATATCACCAAACATATTCTCGGTTAACATTACATCAAAGTTTTTAGGATTTCTGATAATTTGCATCGATGCGTTGTCAACATACATAAATTCAACCTCTATATTAGGGTATTTTTTAGAAAGTTCTTGAATTGTTTCCCTCCATAATCTTGAGGTTTCCAAAACATTGGCTTTATCAACGACCGTGACCTTACCCTTATGCCCTACAGATTTTCGAGATTTTGCAGCATCAAAAGCTAAAACGGCGATCCTTTCTATTTCCTCTTTTGTATATTCACATACATCCCTGGCCGAACTTTTAGTGGGCCGGGAATGTTCGCCAAAATAAATGCCGCCGGTTAATTCCCTGAAAACTACAAAATCAACATAATCTAAAATTTCATTTTTTAAAGGAGATTTATTTTTTAAACTGTCAAAAACCATAACCGGACGGATATTGGCAAAAAGTCCCAAACTTTTCCGTAATTTCAGTAACCCTTGTTCAGGGCGCACTTTAGCTTTCGGATCATTGTCATATTTCGGATCGCCAATGGCGCCGAATAATATGGCATCAACAGAGTTGCAAAGCTTAAGAGTTTCATCAGGAAGAGGGTCACCGGTTTTATCTATTGCGCAAGCCCCAATTAAACCTTCTTTAAATTCAAATTGATGATTAAATTTTTCCGCAATCTTTTGCAAAACTCTTACAGCCTGCG
>DATDWU010000048.1:0-4573 GCA_035289525.1 Patescibacteria group bacterium
TATGCAACGGGGATCTGCCCTTCCTTTATTATTAGTCGCACTGTTCTTGCTTGGTGCGGGTTTGGCCGGATTCTTCTTAGCTAACAGTAACCAGCCTAAGGTTCCCGAATCGGATCAGATTAAAGTAAACGAAATAAGCCCACCGGCCAGTCCCAAAGCAGCGAACAGTTCAGATGATTTACTGGGCCTAAGTTTTGAAATTCCATCAGGTTACAAAATGATAAAAGAAACTGAAGAAGAATATTTCAAACGTGCCAATGGACAAATCCGGAAAAACTTTAATTACTATGTCCTTTATAACCCCGCTGAGTTTGTAGAAGCGTTTTATGTATTGGCCGGTTCCGAAAACAATCCCGATAAAGCAATTCTGACAGTTTGGGTTTTTCAAAATCCCGAAGATTTGGATCCGGAAAAGTTTTACGGTAAGTATTGGTATTATCCATTTGTCTGGGGTGAATTCAGTTCAGCCAAAAATAAAATTGCCCCGGTCGATCTCGAGCTGGTCGGCGGCAAAGAAAGTAAATTCGGAGTAGTTGATTACCGGGATAATAAGCCCAAATTTTCATATCTGCCTTTAAGGGATAAGAAACTGATGATGCAAATCCAATACCCTGATGATAATCCGGTAGCTGAAGATATTCTCCGGTCATTTAAATTTGAGTAACAATTATTAATCCGTTACAATTTGAGCATGCGTCATTATCAAAGAGGTATTGCCACTTCAGTAATTTTGATTATTTTCTTGTTAGCCGGTGTTGCCATAGCTTCAGGCTATTTTGTATTTTCCCAAAAACAGCAAAAATCTAAACAAATTAATTCCTTTGAAGACTGCGCCAAATACTATCCGGTTATGGAATCTTATCCTGAGCAGTGTAATACTCCTGACGGCAGGCATTTCGTACAGGAGCTTTCCGAGGAAGAAAAGAAAAAGTTAATGCCTCCTAAAGAATCTTCCTCCAGTTCAAAACCAGATGAAACTCCAAACTGGAAAAATTACAGAAATGACGAATATGGTTTTGAATTGAAGTATCCCGAAAACTATCAGAGCATAGCTTTGCAATCAACCGGACAAGAGAAAAAGACTGAAGTTGCAAGTTTTGCTATCGCCCAAACAAATTTTTTAACTGTGAATGTATTTAAAGATGAGTTTAAAGGTTATAAGCTTGTAGATCAACCTGGAGGAGATAGCTACAGATTTGAAGTCTTAAATAAAAAGTGGGTAATAGATAAAAGTAGAGAGGGGGCAGAGTATGTGCCTAAAAAAATGGACTCCGTACTCGAAATATATACTTACAGTACAGGTGATGGTCCTTGCAGATCAAATTTTTTGATTATTCCACACACAACTTACTCATATGTTGTTGAGATAGTTAGTGTTACTTGCGCTATTGAAGTAGCTGGAGAATTCAAAGAAAACCCCGAGAAACTTGATCAACGGTTGTTATTGGAAAGTTTTAAATTCTTAAAGTAAGTATATATCTATATATTGCGCCTTCCAACCTGCAGTCCTTGCATCATCAAATCCTAAATCAATAATATTGCCGCGAATGGCACCACCGGTGTCTCCGGCAACTGCTTTGCCATATCCCGGTATGTAAACTTGTGAGCGCATTTTAATGACTTTTGGGTCCACTGCAATAACTCCTTTTCCGGCGCGCATACCGATGGCTGTCCAGTCATTGCAGCCCGGGCATCTTGAATCATAATGAGTGGCATAAACCCGCATTTTTTTCCAGTATTTAATTTCCCCTTCCGGGGTCTGCAAAGTTTTCCAGACAATTTTTGTGCCTCTGGAGATAATTTTATTTTTCGGGTCTTCGGTTTTAACATTAACTACATCCCGATCAAACTCCTTGCCATTGTAATAAGTAATCTTGGTGGTGGTGACTTTTTTGCCAGCCTGACCTTCCTGGGTAACTGTTTCAATTCCAGCCTCAGTTTCCGGGTCGTCTTTATATTCGGTTTCAAATTTTATCTCTGCCGAAGTGGTGGCAAATTTTTCCTCAAACCGAGTCTCGGTTTTAACAGGTTGGGAAGTACCCAGGACTTCAGGTTTCTGAACGTCTATAGAGTCGGCTGAGGCAGAGGTAGAGAGATTGAAAGAGAGTAGACCGGCGATAGCTGCGCTAAATAGGTTATCCATCTAGATTGGGAAAAAGATTAGCGGATTTTTAAAAGAAAAGCAAATTATTTAACTGTTTAACCAGTCATCGTCGTCTTTCAGATCTGATAAATAATTTGATTCCCAATCAGAACGGTCTGCAGACTTATCCTGGTCTTGATATTGAAGTTTTTGTTCCAACAAGGATTCAGGGATATTTGCCAGGAACCTGGAGGGCAAGTTATTGGAGCGGGTGCCGAAATAAAGCCTGGAACGGGCATAAGATAAGAATAACTTATGACGGGCCCGGGTGATTCCAACATAGGCCAGCCGGCGCTCTTCTTCCATCTGAGTCGGATCAAGTATTGATCTTGAATGCGGGAACAGACCTTCCTCAAGCCCGACTAAAAAGACGACATCAAACTCAAGGCCCTTAGCCGCATGTATCGTCATCAGAGTCACCGCGTCTTTTTCCCTTGATTCTTGACCATTGATTCTGGATTCATTATCCACTGGCATCTGTTTGTCCTGAATTAGCGCTACATTTTCCAAAAACTGAACCAGATTGGGGAAGAGCTCGGCCACCGAGCGCAATTCTTTAACATTCTCAATTCTTAACTTGCCCATTTCCGTTCCGTCTTCAAGATAATCAAAATATTCGGTTACTCTTAAAATCTGATCAAGAATATCTAAGGTATTTTGTTCGGGGTCCTGTCTCGACTCACCCCCATTCGATGTCCTCGCTTCGCTGCGGGCACTCAATGGGGGTCCCCCAGTCGCGCCACCCCTCACAAAAGTTGTTACCAGTTCATAAAACTTTTTTGCCCGGGTTTTGCCGATTTTTTCAATCCTCTTAGCTGAAACAGAATCCTTCGGATTGGCGACTAACCGAAGGTAGGCGAGAACGTCTTTAATTTCTTTTCTCTCATAGAACTGGACGCCGCCGACTAAACGATAGGGTATTCCGGCTTTCAAAAAAGTTTCCTCAAACGAGCGGGATTGGGCATTAGTACGGTATAAAATAGCAAAAGAGTTCAGAGTTAGTTGGTTCTCCGTTAGTTCGCTGTCTGCTTCCCGATGATTTGTTTTGTCACTGCTATGAACCATGAACGATGAACTACGAACGATTTCGTCAATAATAAACCTGGCTTCATCAACTTCAGACCGGGCTTCATAAAGGGTAATCTTTTCACCTTTTAAATTTTCGGTCCAAAGTTTTAAAACCGGATGGGATTTATTATGTGAAATGACTTGGGTGGCGGCATCCAAAATATTTTGGGTGGAACGGTAATTTTGCTCGAGGTTGAACACTTTGGCCTCCGCGTAATCCTTTTTAAAGTTGACGATATTTCGATAGTCTGCCCCCCTGAAACTATAGATTGACTGGCTCGCATCCCCAACTACGCACAAATTTCTGTATCTTGAGGCTAACATTTTAACAATCTGGTATTGGGCGAAATTGGTGTCCTGGTACTCGTCAACCAAAATATATTTAAAGAACTGCTGATACTTGGACAATGTTTCCGGGTCGGATTGGAAGAGTTTTATTGCCAGATTTAGTAAGTCATCAAAATCAACTGCCTGGTTGCGGCGTAGGATTTTTTGGTATTCGAGATAAACTTTGGCAACGGTTTCCTGGAAAAATCCCCGGGCATAATTCGGATATTCCAAATCGGAAATTAAGTTATTCTTGGCTTCGGAGATTACTTTTCTGACGGCATACGGGCTGATTTTTTTGTTTCCCGATAACCCTAGAACTGCCAGCGATTCTTTTACCGCATCCAAAGCATCAGCCTCGTCATAAATGGAAAATCCCGGTTCTAACCCTATTCTGCCGCCGTCCCGCCGTAAAATCCGCGCGCAAATGGAATGAAAAGTACCCATGACCGGCTGATGGCTGATGGCTGATGGCTGAGAGCTAAGAAGTTTTAAGATCCGCTCTTTCATCTCTTGGGCTGCTTTATTGGTGAAAGTCAGGGTCAGAATTTGCTGGGGCTGGGCAATTTTTTGCTCAATTAGATATGCGACTTTATATGTCAGCACCCGGGTTTTGCCCGATCCCGCCCCGGCTAAGATTAAAACCGGACCTGAGGTTTGTTTGACTGCTTGCTGCTGGATGGGGTTGAGATCGAGAAGCAGTTTAGAAGACATGGAAGATAGTTTAGCATACTTAAAAATGCTTTCTTTGGTGAAACTACTTTACAAAATAGAAAATTGGGGGTAGTATAATTCCCCTATGGTAAAAGTGACTTTAATTGATTTTTGGGCCCCCTGGTGCGGGCCCTGTAAAATTATGGATCCGATTATTGATGAGCTGGAAAAAGAACTCGGAGATAAGCTGGAAATCCAAAGGATTAATGTGGACGAAGATCCGGCAAAATCCTCCCAGTTCGGAGTCATGGGTATTCCGACGTACGTTATCATGAAAGAGGGTAAAGAAGTCAGCCGGAAAGTTGGCGTTACTCCGAAAGC
>DATDWU010000049.1:0-2226 GCA_035289525.1 Patescibacteria group bacterium
TGCCAGATCCGCGGGGTTAGAAATACCCAGTTCTTTTAGAGCAATTTTAAAGTTTTCGCTCGGTGAAAAATCAAGAGAAATTTTACCCTTTAAAGCAGGCGGGCCGAATAATTTACTCATATAATCAAAATTACCGGTCGGGAGAAAACCGTTTTTTTGGAGAGGTGCGGCCAGAATCGAAGTTGATCCGGGAATATTTCGCGAAGCAAAAGAAGTTCCCTCAACCGCATCATTAACAATCTCAACAATAGGAGCATCGGCCGGTCCGTATGAGCCGTATAAATCGGGACTCTCGATCCCATCCCGGCGGGTATCTTTTCTGCCCTCACTACCTTTAATTTCGATTGAAAAATGGGATTGGGTTTCAAAAACTTCCTGCATCGCTTCAACTGCGGCTTTATCAAGCAATCTGCCTAAAGCCTTATAGTCACGGGTTTCAGGATCAGGGTATTCCCCGTGAAGCCTTAAGATCTCCTTGTAAGTTGCAACTGCGGCTTTTTGGGTGGATTTATTAAAGATATCTTTAAAGGTTTGTAAGTTAAGATCTGCCATGAGAAGTAGATTACATTATCCGTAAATTACTCGCAACACGGATCTTTGAACCCGCAGTTTTTACAGATGGCATCAGGGCTTCCGGCGAGAGTGCCAATTAAAAAGCCGCATTCAGGACACGGCTGTGTGCCAGAAGTGATAGTTGAAGCTTCTGTCATATTCTTCTAATATAACATCTCATGTCCAAAAAACCGCACTTTTTTAAAGCCAAATCCAAGCTCGGAGCAATCTATAAATTAATGAGACAGGATCATTACATTTCCGGGGTTGAAGACGGGCCGGATTATATTTTAACCCCGAAGTTATTGGAAAAATTTCCTGAGGCCCAGGTTTCTGAGTATATTTTTTCATCTCCTGAAGGGGTTTCAGAGAAAGATTACTATCCGCTTTTAGCAAAAGAACTGGCAGAGTTTGCGGATTTAATTACGAGTGAAACCAAAAAGGGGGAAACTCAGGTTGTAATCGGCGGGGACAATACCGTGACTTTTTCTTCGCTTCTTGCACTAACCCGCCGGGCTAAAAGCGTTAAAGATATCGGTTATGTTCAGTTTGATTCGCATGGCGAGATGCATTTATATGAATCCAGTATTTCCAAAAACTTTCACGGAATGTACATGAGGCCTTTTTTTGATAAATTTGATATCGAAAATATTGAAAAAATGGTGCCTGAAAAACTTAGTTTGTCTCAAGCCTTTACAATTGGTGACATCATTTTTGATGAAGGGGATAATCATCCTGCGGGTGAGGTGCAGCTATATAAGGAAATCAGAAATGTCAGACGGGCTGAATTTTTGCAGAATAAAGAGCAGGTTCTAAGGGAGTTTGAAAGCTTTACTCACAGGTTTAAACACTTGTTTGTTAATTTTGATATCGATGTTTTTGATGGATCAGTTGCCGGGGCAACCGGAGAGAATGAAGGTGTTTGGTTTTGGAAAGAAGTTGACCAATTTCTAGAAATTATCAAAAAGCATCCCAATGTTTCACTCGATTTAGTGGAGATTAATCCACATTTGGATAAATCTAAAAGAACTTTAAGGATTGCGCATAAAATTTTGATGAAAATTTTAAATTAGAAATTTTCATAACCCGGGAAGTAGTCCCTTTTAATATTTTCTTTTGGAATTCCCATTTTTCTTAACATATCCTCAAAAGCCATCATCATCGGTTCCGGACCGGAGATGTAGTAGATTGGAGATTGGAGATTGAAGATTAGAGATTGGATCATTGGTTTATTCATCTTGCCCGGCAATATTTTGATATTTGGAGTTAACTGTTCCTCGTTAACCGGTTCGTCGGAAATCAGGTAGTAAATTTTAAATTCAGGGTGATTTTGGGCAATTTCATTAAGCTCCTGACTAAAAAGAGGCTCTCCGGTTCTGTGGGCATATAACAGAATAATATTTACAGGTTGGTTTCGGTGATTCAAGTCTGAAATTATTGAATGAAAAGGAGTGATGCCAATTCCGCCTGCAATGAAAACATATTGTTTATTAACATCCTCAAGAGTAAAAGAGCCGCTTGGTCCGAAAGCCTCAATACTCTGGCCGACCTTGAGCCTAAATAAATTCTTTTTAAAAGTTGAGGATTCATTTTGGGCGAATTTTGTTGTTAACCGGATAATGTTTTCAAACGGGGCAGAGGCGATTGAAAAAAATCTATTGTCACTACGTTCAT
>DATDWU010000050.1:0-4135 GCA_035289525.1 Patescibacteria group bacterium
TGTTGATAAAGACTCAGGTTCCAAATTTTCCGTTTTAGCTAATGCCAACAACGGACAGCTGGCAGGCACAATCGATTTTGCCCTGCAGGTTCCCCTATCCAATTCAAATCAAGTGATAAATATTCCTTTGACATCGGCAACACAGTAAAACAAATGGAAACTCCCAGTTTTTTACAACCAGCCCAAAATTTAACTGAACAATCAAAAAAGAATTTTTTCGGTGGGAAAAAGAGATGGCTGGGTATTCTGAGTCTGGTTGTTTTGGTGTTAGGTATACCGCTTGCACTTTTGCTGCTCCAAAGGACCCAAATATTTGCCCCTAAAGCTGAAGTTAAGCCTATCGAACTCGTGAGTGGGTCGGATACCTGTGTTGTTTCAACAGACCCGAACAAAGTTAGTTGTGCTTCTTTTCCAATAAAACTCACTTCTCCACTTGAGTCTTTAGCCAGCCCTACCCCGTCGGCTTCTTCTTCGGCTTCCCCCGCGGCTCCAGCAACTGCATCACCTTCACCCTCACCCAGTCCGTCCCCTTCTCCGAGCCCAAGTCCCTCTCCGGCAGCTCCGGCTCAGGATGATAACTATTTTAACGACCCGAATAATAACAACAGCAATACATTCCTGCGCTTGCCTCAAGTTCTAGCTAAAGCGGAATCTTTTTTTAAGTATTTTGGACTATCCAGGATAGGTCCTCCATTTTTACTTGGTAACGCCTTAGCTCAGACTGCAACTCCTTCCCCCGGTTCAGGCATTCTTATCAAAGCCTTACCAAATCCGTGTATTTTAGGCAGTAATAATTTATGCACTAGTACAATCACTCTCAGTGCCGGCAACAATTCAAACTTACAAATCAAAATCAGGGAAACAGGAGTACCATTTACCGGGCTTGGTTTTTCTCCAACCGGTAGCCAAAATGCTCCCTGGATCACGGCCGGTGGATATAATTTTGACCTTTATTCTAATTCAACCTTAATAGATTCGATTTTTGTTAGGGGTGTTTCATCAAACGCTTCACCTTCTCCCTCCCTGTCGCCCTCGCCTTCTTCCTCAGCCACCGCTTCAGCTTCGCCTGTTACTCCGGTCAAGACTGTGTCTTATAAAGTTGCTGAAACTGAAGCTGGACTGGCAAGTGCGCAGATGTTTCCCTATTCAGAGCATCCAACTGTGACCAATTTTACATTCAGTAATACTACACCTGGCTCGAAGCAAATTTGGGCTGAGTTTATAAGAGCTGATGGTTCATCGCAAAAAGAGCATATTTCGGTCGAACTTCTTGAGCCTGATCCGGTATTGACTTCATTGGATTGCAGTATGGATATCTCAAAACAAAACTTAAAACTCACTTTAAATGGTTTAAGGCTTGGGTCCGGGTCAGGAAAAATTAAAGCCAACGATAAGGATGCTCAAATATTAACCTGGTCCGATACCCAAGCCACAGCCACAATTAAACCTGAAGGCAGTCTTGAGGATGGTAAATTGTTCAAAGTTGTTATGACCCGCGGCGACGGTAAAATTTTACCTGAAACGACCTGTCTGGTGAACACCTCGGTAGTATCTTTAGGTGCAAAGCTTTTCTGCCGGGCGCCAGGCACGTTTGATATATCGGGAGTTAAAGTGACTTTAGTTGATGAAGGAGGAAGTAAAGTTAACGAGGAAGTGACTATTGATAAAGACGGCTTAATTAAAGGATTAAAAACCAAACTGCAATCAGGCAAGAGTTATATGATATCGGTTAAAGCTCCGTATTCCCTCAGAAGGAATGCCCGCTTTACGGCTGCTGATGGCACAACTGTAATTTCCCCGACCGAGGAATCCAATTTTATTTTGCCGGTTGGCGATATAGCGCCAATTATACAGTCTGATGGAAAAATCAACACCCTGGATCATGCTGAAATAATCAGACAATGGTCGATATTGGGTTCAGCTAATGTCAGAACAGGCGACTTTAATCAGGACGGTAACGTAAATTCGATTGACTGGGCCTGTATGAGGTATGACTTCAATAAAGAGGACGATGCGATTCCAACTAAAGCTACCATCGCTCCTTCTCCTACCCCTACTCCGACCCCTACTTCGACTCCTTCAGGTGGAGCATGTCCTACCCCACCTGTTTGTCCGGCAGGTAAAACTTTACTTCACGGTGATCCGTTTGATGATAGCTGTCCCGTTTATTCTTGTGTTGATAATGGTCCGGATCAAAGAGCGGCTTACTTTTTGCTGGCGCCCGAAGCGACAGGTTCGTATAAATTAAATACAGAATTTGAGGTAGGTATAACTTTTTGGTCACCAAACGAAGCAGTAAATCTGTTAGTAGGCAAATTAGCTTTTGATCCATCTGTCCTGGAGGTACTTAAAATTGAAAAAGGCGGAGTTATTAATTGTTATGTTGCACCCTGTCCAACCTTAAATTGGACCGAAGATTCTTTTGATAACCAGGCCGGAACCATTTCTTTGGTAGCTGGCACGCCAAATCCCGGGCTAAGAACTGCAGTTGACGGCAGTCAATTAGCCAAAATTACTTTTAAATCTAAAAAAACCGGGAAAACAAATATTGCCATAACAAATAATTCTAAAATTTATGCAAACAGCGATAATCTTGATATTTTAGGAACTCCTCTAATCGTCCAGGAGGTCGAGATTAAGCCGTAATTATTGCTTTTTTTAAGAGAAGAAAGTAATCTTAAATTAGGTTCGGTAATGACTATCAGATTTTAAGGAATTTTAGATATGGAGCAAACTGCCAATCCAAATATTATAAAGAGCCCTATACCTGCTGCTACCGTAAACGAGTTGAAAAAAAATTCAGCCGGGTGGTTTAAGAAGAATATAGTTAAAATTATCGTAATCGTGCTTGTTGTGGCGGTGATTGGAGAGCTGGTGTTTGGAGGAATGACCCTATTTTCTCCATCGAACACCGGAAATTTAAATGTCATGGGACCGAAAATTAGTAACCTTCAGGATGCCAGCTTGGTATTAGTGGCTGATAAAACTTCTTACAAAAAAGGAGATTCTGTTACAGTAGACGTTAGATTGTTTACCGGCGGATATACTACAGACAGCACGGATTTAGTTATCAAGTACGATCCCAAATTCCTTGAGCCTGATGCTAAAACTTTTGCCGTGCAGGGACAAATTTACTCCGAGTACCCTGCCTTGCAAGTAGACAAAGCAGCAGGATTAATCGGCGTTTCCGGTATTACAGTGCCCGGCAACGATGGTTTTTTGGGTGTAGGAAGCTTTGCCAAATTAAACTTTAAGGCACTGCAGGATGGTCAGACTCAGGTTATGATTGACTTTGAGGCAGGAAAAACCGCCGATTCAAATGTTGTTTTGTCAGGCAGTTCCAAAGATATCTTAGGTAGCGTTGCCAGCGCAGATATTGTAATCTCGGAATCGGCAGATCAATCAATTATTGCAAGCAGCGGGCAAAAGTGTCCAAGCTTTACTCAATATTGCCAGAATGCCGAAGGGGCTCCGGGAACTCAGGTTTGTTCGGCTGGAAGTCTAAAACTTGGAACCTGCGGTTACGATCCGGTTAATACTGTTTCTTGTGATATATGCAAAATTTAACCAGTTATATTAAAAAGATTACAGGTATGGTTGGTCTGTTGGGAGTAATTTTAGTCTCCCCTGCCCCGGCGTTTGCTGCGACTTTAACATTAGATCCGGCCTCCGGTGTCTTAAATAAAGGTTGTGAAGTCACCATTAAAGTAAATCTGGATACGCAGGGAGTTCAGACCGATGGCACCGATGTGATACTTCTATTTACTCCTTCCCAGCTATCGACTACCACCTCCCAAATTACTAATGGTACCGTCTACCCCGAATATCCCGGCAATTCGGTCGATTCCACGGGAGGAAAGATCAGTATTTCCGGAATTTCTTCTGTTTCCAGTCCGTTTACCGGTACTGGCACTTTCGCCACCATTAAACTAAATGTTGCCGGCACCCTGAAGGAAAACGATAAGATCAGCTTAAACTTTGACTTTGATCCTAACAATAAGACTAAAACAACCGATACCAACGTGGTTGAAAGGGGTACGATTGCCGATGTGTTGAGTGCGGTTACCAACGGCAGTTATACGGTAGGTGCCGGATCTTGTGCAAGCGGTATTACAGCCAGCCCCTCTCCGGGATC
>DATDWU010000051.1:0-2484 GCA_035289525.1 Patescibacteria group bacterium
CATAAATTTTGCCCTGGGCATTAAACTGTTCCTGGATAGTCTTGTTCTTGTCGGCAATATTGGCTGCGCTGTCAACAGCTGCTTTAATTGCCGGATAGTTGGTGAAATCGTCCCTGACAACCGGATAAAAAGTCTGCGAGAATTCCTGGGGTGTAAAGTCTTCTTTAGGGGCAGGGTAAATTGAGCCGCTTTTTAAGAACATCGCCGTCCATGTGTTATTAATCATGTAAATATCCGGGCCTTCGTTGGCGGTAATTTTGGTTTGAGTCCGGGTCCGGTAATTTTGCGAGGACTGGAATTGGTAGATAACTGTCACATCGGGTTTAATTTTCTTATACTCATCGATCGCCGGCTTCATTAAAGCTTCTTCTTCCCAAAGTCCCCAAATAGTCAGCGTAACCGGTATTTTTTCAGGCGGTTTTTTGTTAAAAGAAGGCCCGAATTTCCAGAATAAAAACCCAGCTATAACCGCAAACACCAGCACTCCGATAATTAGATATTTCATCATGTTCTAAAGATTATATCAGTTGTCAGGAGACAGGAGCTAGTTAACTCTTAGCCGGCAAATAGAGTAAAATACACTCCATGTCAAAGAAAAAAGTTAAACCTCAGTTGAGATTTCCCGTTATTATCATTTCCCTTCTCGCTATACTGCCGGTGGTTTTAATTATCTTTTTGACTGTCTGGCTGTTTTTGTCGGCCCGGATCTATCCCAATATTTCAGTTGCCGGAGTCGATATCGGACTTTTAACACGGGAGCAGGCTCTTCAAAAAGTTACAACCGAGGTGACAAAAAGAAGTTCCCGTCCTCTTGAAATGGAGCTCAATAATAATTCTCCGGAAAAACAAATTTTTATCATCGAATTAAATAAGCAGGAAACAACCCCTGATATCGAAAAAGCCGTCTCCTTGGCTTATGAGCTGGGGCGGAAAAAAGCTTTCTTTCCCAGGGCTAAAGTTGACATTGGTTTTGATATCTCTTTACCGGTGAAAAAACAAATTGAAAATATTGCCCAAACACTTAATCAACCGCCAATTGATTCGACATTAAAGGTATATGAGGGGGAAATAACCGTTACTCCCAGTCAGAACGGGACAATTTTAGATGAACAACAAATGTACCTAAAAATTAATGATTATCTTAATGGAGCAAGCTTATCTAATTTAAATTTGCCGCTAAAAACCCAACCGCCTAACCTGTCTTTCGCACAAGCGGCCGCCATAAAAAAAAGACTGGATGTTATCAAAAATTCCCCGGTCAAATTGACTTTTGAGGACTTCAGTTTCACTTTAGATCTGGAGACAGTCCTTTCTTTAGTCGACTTGGAAAATTCTCAAAACTCATTGGCTCTTTTCGATATTAATAACCAAAAATACAATATAGCTTCAATTACTTTAAACGGCAAGGAAATCTCCGATTCTAAACTGACTTTAAATCAAACCAAGTTAAAGTCTTATCTGGAGAAACTGGCCATCCAGATTGACCGGCCGGTTCAGGAGCCTCTCTTTTCGATTGAGCCGTCTTCCAATCCGGAAAAACCCAAGATCACCGAATTCCGCCCGCCGGTTGACGGCCGTCAATTGCAGATTGAAGAAACAGTAAGTCAAATAAATTCGGCACTTATCGCCCGGAACCAGACAGAAGTTAAGTTGCCGGTTAAAATAATCCAGCCGAAAAATAAGCTGTCCAATGAATTGGGTATTAAGGAATTAATCGGCAGCGGCGTATCTCATTTTGCCGGATCAATAGAAAACAGAAAATTCAACATCGGCCTGGCCGCCTCCAGGATTAACGGGGTTTTGGTCGGGCCTGACGAGGAATTCTCGTTTGTTAATACGGTCGGTGATATTTCAGCAAATAGTGGTTATAGACAAGCTTACATTATTAAGTCCGGCCGGACAGTTCTTGATGACGGAGGTGGTGTTTGTCAGGTCTCTACCACGGTTTTCCGGGCAGCCTTAAATTCCGGCTTGCCGATAACAGCCCGGACGGCCCATGCTTACCGGGTCGGTTACTACGAACAGGGCTTCCCGCCCGGACTTGACGCAACAATTTTTACCCCTTCGGTCGATCTGAAATTTAAAAACGACACCGGCCATCACATCCTGGTTCAGACTAAAGTGATTGGAACTTCATTGTATATTGATTTATACGGCACCTCTGACGGAAGGACCGTCGAAATGACCAAACCGGTTATCACCAGCGTTACCCCGGCTCCGCCGGAAATCAGACAGGAAGATCCTTCGTTACCGAAGGGAACCGTCAAGCAGGTTGATTTTGCTGCAGCCGGAGCCAATGTTTCTTCCAAGCGAACCGTTACCAAAGGCGGAATCACTTACATTAACGAGACTATTAAATCCAACTTCCGCCCCTGGCAGGCAGTGTTTCTGGTGGGAACTAAAGAAGGCTAAGTGTATTTTTTCCTAAGAATGTCTGCAGCTTTTGTCATTTCTTTTAATTTCAGATAAGCATCGTCAATCGAG
>DATDWU010000052.1:0-5040 GCA_035289525.1 Patescibacteria group bacterium
CTTATTTATTATGATTAGAGGCATGCGCCCGGCTGCAATTTTCTCAATTATACTGGCAATAGTCTACATACTCTTTCAGAGCCTTCATCCGGCTTATTACATGCATCTTTTCCCGGATGTTTTTGCTTTCCACGACCGGGCACTTTTTTACTTTGAAAACCTGACACTGGAAAATTTGGGTTATAACGAATACCAGCCCGGTGCCATCGCTTTTTTTATCACTCTTTCTCCTGTATTTTTCTTAGGACAATCAATTGAAACTTTTAAGTGGGCCTTGTTTGCGGCCAATATCGGTTTTATTTTAATTATTGCAGGTTTTTTCATCCGGATGAAAAAAACAGCCGGAGTTTTTTTACTGTCCTTATTGCTGGTTTTTTTAGGCCCGATACTTTTATTCCGTTTTGATTTGCTGGTTATACTTCTGACAATTTTTTCTTTCCATCTTTGGGAAAAAAAACAAAAAGGCCTTTCTATGGCAGTGCTGGCTTTTGCCGTTATAACCAAAGTTTATCCGGTGATATTTTTACCCTACCTTCTTTTCCAAAGTTTTAAATCCGGCAAAAAAACAGAGATCCTTTATCTTTTTTTCATTTTCCTGGCCTGCTTTTTAACATATCTTCTTTTTTATACTTTCTTTTTCCAAATAGATTTAACCGGTACCTGGGTTAGCTATAATTTTCATAGCTTAAAATCGGTTGCTACCGAAAGCGTTTGGGCCAGTTTTATTTATTTTTTCCATTTCATTTCCGGCCGACCTTTACCGGGTATGGAAAGCGCTTACGGGATCAATGCCATTGCCCGTAGGGAAGTTTTTCCGTCAATAATGTTTTACAATTATTTCTGGATCCTGCCGATTGGTGTTTTATACCTGACCTATTTTTTTAGAAAGAAACATTGGGAAAAATTGGATTATAGATTTCTGAGTTTACTTGTTCTAATTTTTCTAATCTTTTCCAAGGTCTTATCAAACCAGTATCTGGCCTGGTTTATGTTTATGCTGCCGCTGATTGATATTAAAATCCTGCTCCGGAAAAGCTGGATAATAAACATTTTTCTGGTCTGCCTGACGATGATCCTCCACACTTATATTTATCCTTTAAATTACTCCGCCTGGCTGGCAGTTTTAAATACCGGACAGATGGAACTTTTCTTGTTTTGGGTCATGCTGATTTCCAATTTTATCCTGCCGGTATTAGCGATCAGAATGATTATTGATCTGTTTAAACATGATAAATAATATCCGTAAGAATTTAGTTCTGTATTACTTACTACTTTCCGGATTTTTAATCCGGCTGATTTTTGCCGGCTTCCCCGGTTTTCATGTTGATACCGATACTTTTTTTGCCTGGAGTTTACGGGTAACCGATGTCGGTCTTGCGAACTTTTATTCTCCTGATGTTTGGACAAATTACACTCCTGGAATGATTTATGTTTTTTATCTTCTCGGGTTTATAAAAAGCATCTTTCCGTTAAGCGGCGAGCAGTTTTATTTTTTGCTCAAAATCCCATCCATATTAGCCGATCTTGTTTTATCGTACTTTGTTTACAAACAACTTTTAAAAACTTCTTCCAAAAAAATTGCTTCTTACGGGTTGGCGTTTTGTCTTTTTAACCCGGTTTTAATTTTCAACAGCGCCGTCTGGGGGGCCTTCGACGGGTTGATGACATTATTCTTGTTCCTAACAATCTATTATCTGGATCAAAAGAAATTAATAACCTCATCAATTTATTTCGGCATCTCAATTTTACTCAAACCCCAGGCCGTTGCTATAGCGCCCGTACTCGGTCTTTTTTTACTGAAGAATTTTTCTGTCAAGAACTTTTTAAAACTTACTCTTCCGGCTGTAATTTCCGTGATTATTTTATCTGTTCCTTTTTTCCCGGCAGACCCGCTAGCCGGTTTCTTCAAATTATTTATCCAGATGGCCCAGGATTATAAAGCCAACTCCCTTTTTGCATATAATACCTGGGGAATATTCGGATTCTGGATTGATGATTCGACTACTTTGGCGTTTTTGCCGATAAGAATTTGGGGGCTGATTATGATGTCTGTTTTTTGGCTCTATTTTTATCTGTTATTTTTCAAGAGAAAATTTGATGCCTTTACCCTTTCTACTTTAGCTTTTCTGGCCTTTTTCTTTTTGCCGACCAGGGTCCATGAGCGTTATCTTTTTTCGGCTATTCCTTTTTTGATTTTGGTGGCTCTAAAATTTAAATCAAGAATTCTAGTTCTGGCATCAGTAGTTTTAAGCTTTTTGCATCTACTGAATTTGTATTACGTCTATGTTTATTACAATGAATTTTACCTGAAGTTGCCAAGAGTTTTATATATAACCGGTTTTTATGAATTTTTGGAAACACAGGCCAAATTGCTTTCTGTAATTTCGACTTTACTTTTTTTACTAATAACCATTACCATATCGAGGAAAGTGACTAGTGAAAAGTGACCCGCCTACGCCAAGGCTACGGCACGGCGCGCAAGGACAAGTATGATTATAAATAAATTAAAGTCTCATAAAATTTTAATAGCAATTTTACTGCTGGCTTCTTTTTTCCATTTCTTCCGTCTGGATTACCCGAACGCTTATGTTTTTGATGAGGTTTATCACGGCTTTACCGCCAAAGAATATCTGAAAGGCTCCAAAGAGGCGTGGGAATGGTGGACTACTCCTCCCCCCGGAGTGGCCTTTGAATGGACTCATCCGCCTTTAGCAAAAGAGATCATGACAGCTTCAATGTTTTTGGTCTCTTCGACCGACGCCTGGGCCTGGCGCTTACCTGGCGCAATATTGGGGATACTGAGCGTTTTTCTGGTTTATAAACTCGGTAAAAAAATCTTCAATGAAAACACCGGGCTTGTTTCAGCCTTTCTTTTTTCATTTGACGGGCTGAATTTTGTTCAGTCCCGGACCGGCATGAATGATATTTATCTCGTTACTTTTGCACTGGCGAGTGTTTTGTTTTTACTTCATAAAAGATTTTTCCTGTCGGCGGTATTTTTAGGCCTGGCTTTCTCGAGCAAGTGGTCAGCGCTTTATTTACTCGGACTGGACGGTCTGCTGATTTGCTATTTCTTTTTCGCCGGAAAAATTAAGTTCTTTGAGTTACAAAAAGCGGTTATTTATACTATTCTGGTTGTTCCGGTAATTTATCTTTTATCCTACCTGCCTTTTTTCTTATTTAATCACAACTATGGTGCCTACCAAACGAACATAGATTTATTCGTAGAACTGCAAAAGCAGATGTGGTGGTACCACTCCAATTTAAAAGCCACTCATGATTATGCTTCACCGGCCTGGTCCTGGCCTTTGAATTTATATCCTGTTTGGTATTTTGTGGAATATCACAAAAACGGACTTGTGAGTAATATTTTTGCCTCGGGAAATCCGGTTTTGTTTTGGATGGGGATCGGCGCCCTACTGATTTCACTTTATGATTTTTTACTGACCTTTCTTTCACGGAATCTAAAAACCCAAACTCATACCGTTTCCGGCGGGCAGAATAGCCGGGGATTTGTCTTAAACAACCGCGATAAAAATTTAATAGTCCTTTTAGGTTATTTTGTGTTTTGGCTGCCGTGGATTTTTTCCCCCAGGATTATGTTTTTATATCATTACAGTCCCCCGGTAGCATTTTTATGTTTGTCGCTGGGCTATCAGATAAATTTGATGATTTCATCAAAAAACAGCCGTTCAGTCGGGTTAGCAATCCTGGGCCTGGTCCTTTTGGGATTTATTTTGATCTATCCTATGCTGACGGGAATTCCTTTAAATAAACAATTTATGGTTAAATTTTTTGACATCAATTTAACAAAAAATCCCTTTGCCCAATAATTAATGACTAATAGAAGTCCGGCATTTTTGTTTGGGACAAAAAATTTTCAAATCTTAAAATATGTACTGATCCTTTTTACCGGCTGGCGTCTGGTGATCCTTTTTATTGCCTATTTTGGTTTAAGCATTTTTCCTTTCCACCAATCTCCAGGCCAACTGGATTGGGCTAACCAGTCGACCGATTTTTGGATCCGTTGGGCGAATTGGGACGGCGGACATTTCCGGGGAATCGCCGAAAATGGTTATATTAACCCTTTTCAGGTGGTTTTTTTTCCGCTCTACCCGTTGACTATTAAGATATTATCCTTAACCGGACTTCCTTCGCTTTGGGGAGGCTTAATAATTTCCAATTTGTCTCTAATCGGAGCTTTATTTTTTCTTTATAAACTCGTTTTATTTGAAGGTCAGGAAAATACCGCCAAAAAAGCAATCCTGGCGACTCTGGCTTTTCCGACGGCCTTTTATCTTGGTTCGGTTTATTCGGAATCCCTCTTCCTATTCCTGGCCGTTGCTTCCTTTTACTTTGCCAGGAAAAAATTATGGTTAATAGCCCTGATGCTGGCCGGTTTGGCCTCGGTAACCCGGCTGATCGGACTGGCAGTCATTCTATCTATCGGGCTGGAATATTTTCTGACAACAACCAGGCCTCCCTCTATTAGGGAATATTGGAGCAGTCCTTTGGCCCGGGTTTTTACTTATATTTTTTCAGCCGTGGTTTTAACAAAACTGGTTGCAGCTTTTGCTACAGGGCTCGATGCTTACCTTCTTCTCGGACTTTTAAAATCAATTCTGGATCCGCTTTTTCTTATCGGGCTGATATTGCTTATATTGTTTGCCGGCAAGTTTTTACTCGACCGGTTTAACTTCCCCAAACTTTTAACCAGGCAGGTTTTTTATTTCCTGCCGGCATTAATCCCTTTTCTAATTTATTGTTTGTTCTTAAATATCAGCCAGGGAGATCCGTTGGCTTTTATCCATCACGAACAGCAATGGCACAGGCATTTATCCTTTCCCTGGACAGCACCTGTTGATTATTTTAACCGGTTAGGACCGGGCGAATTTTTTCAGTTGGGCTCCCCCGCCCAGGCCGTTATCGAACTGGCCTTTTTTTTAATTTTCTTTGCGCTTTTTATCCTGTCCTATTTCAAGCTGCGGATTTCCTATACTGTCTTTTTTGCAGCCGCCTTATTCATACCGATTTCAACCG
>DATDWU010000053.1:0-4534 GCA_035289525.1 Patescibacteria group bacterium
AAAAATGCAAATGTATTGTGTTAAATGTCGTACAAAAAGAGATGCGGAAAATGTTGAGCAGGTCACCATGAAAAATGGTAAACCCGCTTCCAAAGGGAAATGTCCCGTCTGCGGAACCGGAATGTATAGAATTGGAGCAGCCAAGTAGCTCTTAAGTAGAAGTTCAGACGTTTACGTCTCAAAATCCCTCTTCACCCGAAGGGGGATTTTTTATGGTCTTCGCGGCCCAAAATGTCTTCGGCCGAGTCGAGGTCTGTATATTCTGCTGCGATGTTCGTTTAAGACCTCTTGAACCGGTCTTTCTTGTTGAGCTGCTTTTCTAAGTTCAGCTGCGGTTGGCCATGCTTCAGGTTTAGGCGGAAGACCTTCAGGTTTTGGAACAGTACGTTCACCTTCTGGAGTTTTAGTCATCAGATATCACCTCCTCGCTGATTATAGTCATTCATTAATAAGAACTCAGACTTGCTTTGGTCTGTATTGCAGGGCTTCGGCTAAGTGTTTTTGTAGAATCTGCGGCGCTTCATCAAGATCAGCAATAGTTCTGGCCAGTTTTAAAACCCGGTAATAAGCGCGGGCGGATAAATTTAGGTTTGAGATTGCCAATTTTAACAAATCCAATCCTTCTTTATCCGGCTGGCAGAATTGTTTAATTAGGGCATTGCTCATCTCGGAGTTGGTTAAAATTCCTTTTTCCTTAAATCTTTCTTTTTGGATTTTCCTGGCATTAACTACCCGGAACCTGATTGTTTTCGAATCTTCAGAAACCATTTCATTGGTTAATTTCTCCACCGGTAAATTCGGAACGTCCAAATGAATATCCACTCTATCTAAAAATGGCCCGGAAAGTTTTTTAGTATATTTGGAGATCTGGCCGGGCAAGCAAACACAAGTTTTTTCCGGAGTGTTGAGATATCCGCACGGACAGGGATTGCAGGCTGCAAGCAGAATAAACTGGGTCGGATAAGAATGGGTGCCGCTGGCTCTTGAGATGGTAACTTTTTTATCTTCCAACGGTTGTCTTAATGCCTCTAAAACCGAACGGGGGAATTCCGGTAATTCGTCTAAAAACAAGACTCCGCGGTGGGCCAACGATATCTCACCGGGTTTAATATTATTCCCCCCTCCGATCAGCCCAACATAGGAAGCAGTATGATGAGGCGATCTGAAGGGACGAGTTACAACGACAGGTTTATCGTCCGATAAATTTCCGGTCACCGAATAAATTTGGGTCAGCTCGATAGACTCTTCTTCCGTAAGCGGAGGCAATATTGAAGGAAAAGATCTGGCCAGCATGGTTTTTCCCGAACCCGGCGGACCTTTCATCAAAACATTATGCCCGCCGCTGGCCGAGATTTCCAAAGCCCGCTTGGCCTGTTCCTGGCCGCGGACCTGGGAAAAATCGTAATCATAAATTGCAGTATCTTCAAAAGCGCTAAAATCAATTTTTGGTCTGGGGTCTATTTTGACTTCACCGGATAAGAACTGCACTGCCTCAACTAAACTCTTCAAAGCATAAACTTCAATTCCACCGACTATCGCCGCTTCATCACCATTTTCGACCGGCACTAATATTTTCTTGAACTTTTTTTTCCTGGCTAAGATTGTTAAAGGCAAAACCCCGTGTGTCCGCCTTAAACTGCCGTCCAAAGATAGCTCTCCTAAAATCATCAGGTCATCAAGTGTAATATCTACCTGTCCTGAGGCAATTAAAATCCCTAAAGCAATCGGCAAATCAAAGTGCGGCCCTTCTTTAGGCAGATCGGCCGGAGCTAAATTGACGGTGATTTTTTTAGGAGGAAAATCAAAACCGCTGTTTCTGACCGCGGTCCTGACCCGGTCTTTAGCCTCATCAATAGCCTTATCCGGCAGGCCGACGATAGTAAAAGAGGGCAGTCCGTAAGAGGCCACATCAACTTCAACATTTACCAGCTGAGGTGTGATACCGATATTAACCCCGGCTATGGCTTTAATAAGCATTAATTATTGTATATCAGATTTTGGATATTTTGGGTATCTTCGGGTATAATCTACAAGCCTAGGAAGATGGGTGATTAGGGTGTACCGTCCGGTACGCTCAGGAAAGTCCAGACAGCATAGAGCAGGGTGTCCGGTGTAAGCCGGAGGCCGTAAGGCCCAGTCAGAGTAACAGTGACGATCCGGGTTGCGCCGGGTGAAACGATCAAGCTTATGGATACCGCAAGGTGACAATCCTCCCCGCTGCAATCCTAGAACCGGCAGTGCTGCTCGCACTTTTGCCGAAATCAGGAGCATAGATATGGCTTTGCCATGTCAATAGATGAGACGTAAGTCTCTCTACAGATAAATTATCATCGAGAAACAGAATCTGGCTTACGATTTTCCTAGGCACAAAATAGAAAATAGCAAGGTTCTTGAGCGAAGCGAAAGGTTCTTATTTTTTTCCTAGGCACAAAATCAACCGTTAATTATTTTCTTCTCAGCATCCTGGACTTCTTCAACTGTTAATAAATCTTCAGTGATAATTTGGGCAACGACTGTGATTGGCACAGCCAGCAAAGCTCCGGAAATTCCCAGTAGCCTGCCTCCAATTGCCACTGCAATTATTACCGCCAGGGGGTTAAGCCCTACCGCTTTTTTCATAACCTGCGGAACGATCAAATGGTTTTCCAGCTGCTGAATAATAAAATAAAGTATCGCAACCAGCCCGGCTGAAAAAGGGGACACCAGATAGGCAATCATTACCGCCGGTATAGCCGAAATTATCGGACCTATAACCGGTATAATTTCCATAATCCCGGCTAAAATCGCCAAAGGTAAGGCATAAGGCACTCCCAGTATGGTCAGCCCGATATAAGAAGCTGTACCAATAATCAGAGTCAGGACAATCTGACCCCGCATCCAGGAACCTAATTTCTCCTCAATCCTTTTAGTTGTTCTTTTGATTCTCTCTTCTTTGCCGATAAAAAATTGAGCAAGCAGTTTATCCAGATTTTCCCTCTCTAAAAGCAGATAAAAAGTCAAAACAGCTATGGAAATGAATGCCAAAAAGTTATTAAAAATTGTCAGACTTACCTCAAGGGCATTTTTGGAAAAATTGCCGAACTCCTGCTGCAAAACAGTCCTGTCTATAATCCCGGTCTCAGGTATCAGGCTGGTTAAATATTTCGGCAAATTAGTCAAAAGCGTCGTTGTCTCTTCGGCAAAAGGAGTAACTATGAAGGTGATCAGGGTGCTGACTATGGCGATAATAACTACATATATTAAAGCAATCGCTAAAGATTTCGGGATTTTAAATCTTTCCAGCCTGGATACAATTGGCGAAAGGGCTGACATAAAAATTACCGCCACAAACAGTAAAATAATTACGTCCTTTATTATGTAAAGAGCCCAAAGCAAGGCTAAAAAAGCCACAATAAAGAAGATTGTTTTATGGGATATATCAATCTTTCTGTTCATCCGTATTATTGTACCAATTTGCAACCCTGTATACTACTTTTTCACTAAATCTCTCGTCGCCGGTATCAAACCACTGCGTATTCTTCTCCTTCTTAAACCAGGTCATCTGCCGCTTGGCAAACTGGCGGATTTTAATAGTCAAGATTGCGATAAATTCTTCCAGGTTAATTTCGCCCTTGAGTAACCTGGCCAAATAGCGGTATTCAAGCCCCAGTTCATCCATTCTTTGATAAGTTAAAACCTCGCGGTTTAAAAGTTGCTCTGCCTCCTCCACCATCCCCTGACCAATCCTGCTGATAACCCTCGCGCCAATCCGCTCATTTAAAATCTGCCTGTCGGCATTTAAACCGATCTTTAAAACATCAAAATCCGCTTCTATTCCCGGAAAAGATTTTCCCGTACCCGGATTTGTCAGCTTTTCCAAAAGCCTGATCAGTCTTCTTTTATTATTTAACTCAGAATTGTTAAGTTTATCTAAAGCACCGGGATTAAGCTGATGAATTTTTTGCCTGAGTAGATCAAGATCCAGTTGCCCTAATTCCACCCGCAAAGATTGATCTTCAGCCGCTTCAAAATCCGAAATTCCTTCCAAAAGCGATCTTATGTAAAGGCCTGTCCCCCCGACTAAAATCGGCAATTTTTCCTGACTGCTTATTTTTCTTATAATTTGACCGGCTTTTGAAATATATTGATAAAGATTAAACCTCGTTTTTGGTTCTGCAACGTCATACATCCGGATTTTTACGCCGTCTATTTCCCAAAGACCCTGACCCTTTTTAAATGTTTTGAATTTACCCGGCAATTTACCGGTACCGGTATCAAGATATTCATAAACTTGTCTGGAATCGGCCGAAATTATTTCCCCGTTCAACTTTTTGGCAAGTTCAATCCCCAGGTCTGTTTTTCCTGTTGATGTCGGACCCAATATAACCAGTAGTTTGTGCTTCATATTTATCTCCTTATTTATTATGATTAGAGGCATGCGCCCGGCTGCAATTTTCTCAATTATACTGGCAATAGTCTACATACTCTTTCAGAGCCTTCATCCGGCTTATTACATGCATCTTTTCCCGGATGTTTTTGCTTTCCACGACCGGGC
>DATDWU010000054.1:0-3027 GCA_035289525.1 Patescibacteria group bacterium
GGTAGCTCAGCTGGTAGAGCGTTGCATTCGCACCGCGCCTGCACAAAGTGGGGTTATGGTTCAACGGTAGAATACAGCATTCGCATTGCTGGGATCCGGGTTCGACTCCCGGTAACTCCACAAAAAGTTACGGCGGGCAGGTTGCAAAGGTAGAGAGTTCGAGTCTCTTCCGGTCCACTCAGCGGGTAGTTTGGAATAGTTCGCCGTAATGTTCGGCTGTGTGAGCCAGAACATGAATAAAAGCATCGAGCTTGGTTTTAGCTTCAATATTCACCGGCATTAATTTTATTGGCTTCTCCAATTTCTGTCCTAAGTCGGGCTTTTCCTCTTCAAGTAAACCGCAAGCTTTAATAGCCAAATCTAGCGAGTCGTTGATTTGTTCAGGTGTGGGGCTGTCTTTAAACTCCGCTTCCCGGTCCCGCTTGAAGTTTTGTTTCAAAATAACCACTCTGGTCCAATAGTTAGCTGATTGGCAGCAATGGAAAACCACTTGACCTATTGTTGTTCCTTCTTTGTAGAGCTTTTTGTCTAGGTCAAGTTGGGGGATCAGGGATTTAAGGGAGATAAGATAATATTTTAGTTCTTGATACATCAGTCAAATTTCAAAATCCAAATTACAAATATCAAATCAAATCCTAATTATCAGGGTTCAAAATATTTGTCATTTGAAATTTGGGCTTTGACATTTAACGCTTCAGCGTTTCACAGCCGGCGGGGTAGCCACCTCAGGTTGGGTTTGGAGCTGATCCAGGGGGACAGGAGGTAACTTCTCGTTTTGGAGTGCTCCGTTTTGTTGTCCGGCGGGAGCCTGGATCTGGGAATTCTGGGCACTTCCCGTTGCAATTCTGGCCTTTAAGTCCTTTAAGTATTCGGCGGCGACTTTGTAATCCGGATTTTCAGTGTTAGTCTGCAATAACTGAACAACTCTTTCTCCGACAGCCTGGGCTTCCTTTAAGTTGCCTTTATCCCTTAAGGCGATGGATAAGTTGTAGTAAGCATTAGCATAATCGGGCTTTAAATTAACGGCGTCATCAAAGAATCTGATCGCCATATCGTAGTTTCTGATTGAATAATAAAGACCTCCGACGTTCAGGCGCAAAAGGGGATTGTAAGGATCGAGGGCAATAGCCCGTCCGTAGCCGTCCAGCGAAAACTGTAAGGCATTTTCGGCAACACCGGTAATTTGTCTGTAGATTGAAGCTAAAACCTCCCAATTTTGGGCACTTCTGGGGGAGATAGCGACGGCTGCCCTCGACTCATTAATAGATTGAGACAGAAACTGCTGGATGTTGGTTTTATCCTGGTCGGTCAATGAACCGGCCGGGCTGGCTTCGTTAGGTCCTTTGTTGGCAGCGATGGCGTTGGCTATCAGGAAATTTGTTTGGGCCATGTCGGTCCGGTATAGATCAATCAGCGGGTTCAGATTTTCGGCGTTCCTGAGGTAATCATAAGCGGCAAGTCCTCTTTGAGAAATGGAATTAAGACCCATCCGGTGATAGATGTCAGCAGAGACAATCCGGTAACCCTGCCAGATTCCGACCAAAGACAGAATGGTGATCGGGATGAATAAGATAATGGGTAAAACATCGCCGGTGATGATACCTTCCAAAGGCTGGTTTATGCCTGAAACCTGGCGGACTTTACTTGTTTTTATTCCCAGAGTGAATTCTTCAACTTTACCCTCGGATTTGCGCAAAATAATCAGGCAGGCCAGAATAAGCAGACCCGTAACCATTGTAACCGGAGTTGAGACATGGAATATAAGCATTGCTATAAAAACAATTACCGCCATGCCTAAACCTAAAGCAAAACTGTCATTGTACCGGAGCACCTTGAGTCCGAGTTTAACTGCCATAATGACAAAAAACAGAAAAGCCAAAAAGCCGAGGGCTCCCATGGTAGCCAGGATCTGGAAGAATTCATTATAGGAAGTATCAAACCGGAAATTCCAAAGAGGGCTCATGTTGATCTCGGAAGATTTATACTGGGTGAAGTTAAATAAGAAGGTCGAAGGGCCGCTGCCGAAAGCCGGAGAGTCGCGGAAAGCGGAAATTGCCACTTTCCAGGAAGACCCGGGAGGAAGTTGTAACTCTTTAAAATTACTACTGTAATTTTCCCTTAAATTCTGGAGAGGATTCTTTTTAGCCAAAGGAATAAAGCTTAAGGCAAGTATTAAAACACAGATAATAAGCGGAGCGAGTAAAAACATTATACTGTTTTTTATTTCAGCTTTGTCAGCCACTACAATAACCAGCAGGATTAAAGCCAGGGCAATAATTTGCAGGGGCAGGCTCCCCAAAAGGACTATGGTGAGCCCGAAGACAATTGAACAAATCAGCGCCAGCGGTAAGCCCAAAATTTTAGTCGGCCTCAGAATATGGATGTATATAATAGGAAGGAGGATTAAGCTTAAAGCGGCGGCCGAAAAACTGCTTCCGGAAGGATTAAAGGCCATATTCTTAGCAAAGGCTAAAGGCAAATAAACTCCGGCGTAAGATAAAACGGCAATAACCGAATTTAAAACCGCGCCGGCCAGCAAAGTAAAAACTATTATTCTGGTTTGAACTACGCCTTTAATATTGGAAACAGCAATAAAATATAAGAGTATATATAGAACCCAGCTGATGGCGCTGCCGTGGATCCTCGGGAAGTTGCCGAAAATAGAGACATATCTTGAGTCGGATAAAAAGGTTGAGATCAAAACCGTACCCAAAAGCAATAATAATGGCAGGTCAAGAGGGGTCCTCGTAACTACAACCTTGCCGGAAAGCACCCAGGAAAAAGACCAAAGAACAAGTAATATTAATACTGAAGCAGCCAGTAAGATTATTTTAGGTATCTCAAAAAATTCGGTGGTATAAGTTGTGAAGACAAGGGGGATTAAAGCCGTATTCAGGACCAAAATCCCAAAAATGATGCGGTTGACGATGGCAGATAAACTTTGTCGCATTGTATCTTAAATTTTAGACCTAATTAATGTAGATTTATTTTCCGTCATTGTCAACCCCGAATAAATGCAATATTAAT
>DATDWU010000055.1:0-4527 GCA_035289525.1 Patescibacteria group bacterium
CTTACTCATCCGGAAAAATTTTTGTATTTTGTAAAGGACTTTGCAAATTAATGTTCAGCAAACTTTTTCCATTGCTTGACTACCTATACATATTCCAACTTTTGGAATACGACCGGACAGGGCTTTTAAAATGGTTTTTTAAAAACCCTTTAAGGAGGAACCTTCAAAAGAAAAATTCCCTAGACTTTACTTTAAAGATCCAACTCCTGGCTGTCTTAACTTCCTTTATTATGCTTTCTATAGCAACTCTTTTTGCTCTGGTTTTATTTGGAGGCAGCTTACTCGGATTAGTGTTAATTTACATATTATTTGAATCAATCTCGCCCGTATTTATTGTAATCTCTTCAATATTAATTGCGCCGTTCGATATCTATTCAAAATATAGGATTACCCAAATGGCTAAAAAGAAACTGGCAAGCCTTAAGAATTTAAAAACAATTGCTGTTATCGGTTCATTTGCCAAGACATCAACAAAGAATATGCTTTATAAGCTTTTGTGGAAAGATTTTTATACTGTTAAAACGCCTAAAAGCTATAACACACCGGTGGCAATCTCTAAAACTATATTGTCCTATCTGAAACCTTCGACCGAAATTTTTATCGTTGAAATGGATGCTTATCATAAAGGCGATATTAAAAATCTTTGCAAGTTAGCCCGGCCCGATATGGCGGTAATCACAGCGATCGCCCCTCAGCATTTAGAAAGATTCGGCAGCCTGGAAAAGCTGGCCAAGGCCCAGTTTGAAGTAACCCAAAGTCTGGGACAGGAGGGAATTCTGTTCTTAAATTCAATGGATGAATTAACAATGCAAATCCAGGAACAGTTTGACGCCGGAAAAATTTTCTTCGGTGGAGAACTTGATAAATTCAGGATTGAAAACTTGAAATCTGCAGAAACGGGAACAAGCTTTAAACTGATTCTTGATAAGAAATATGTCAAAGTCGAACTTCCATTACCCGGTGAACACAACGCTTATAATTTTTTAGCGGCTGCTGCTATTGCTTATAAACTTGGACTTCCGGCAAAAACAATAGGGGAGCGGGCTAAGTTAATTTTATCAACCGAACACAGGTTGGAAATAACACACCCCTCCTTTGGAGGCAAACAATTCACACTAATTGATAATTCCTATAACACCAATCCCAAGGTCGTTATTTCTTCACTAAGATTATTAAAAGAAACCGGAGAAGGTAAGCAGAAAATTCTGATCACCCCGGGATTAATCGAGCAGGGGAGTAATGCGGAAGTTGAAAATAAAAAATTTATTAAGCTGGCGGCAAATGTGGCTGATGAAATAATTATAGTCGGCGAAAGCTATAGGGAATTTCTGCGCCGGGGACTGGAGGAATCAGGATTTCCCAAAGAGAAAACCCACTTTGTTACCTCCACAAAATCCGCCCTGGAAACTGCAAATAAGATAGCCGGAGAAAATGCAGTAGTTCTAATAGAAAATGATTTACCTGACCAGTACTCCTAATTTAGTCCCGAAATCTTGTAGGGACACCCACCACTGGTGTCCTCGCCTTTAACAGATGATCTAATGACGAAATTCGTGGTTCATCTACCTTTACTAACGTGCTCGGTGGAAATAAAGCAATTCTTGCAGGCCCTCCTGTACCGTACGTACGGGTTTCAACTCCTACTATTTTTCCTTTGTGATCTTTTAAAAGGCGTCCGACAGACCCTTCTATTACTACAGGTGTGCCATTAAGCTTTAAATGCATTCGAAGCGGCCGTCCTGGTTGCAATTGACCTAACTCAACTTCTACCTCAAGTTCAAACATGCTAGTCATAACACTAATCTTTCCTTAAAAGTCAACTTGCATCTATCCTGAAAAGAGTTAAAATATTCTTCAATGAAAATATCTTCAGTACACGCCCGGCAAATTTTAGACTCCAGAGGAAACCCGACAGTTGAAGCCGATGTAACTTTAGAAGACGGGTCTTTCGGCCGGGCTGCGGTCCCTTCCGGCGCCTCTACCGGAACTCATGAAGCATTAGAATTGCGTGACGGGAATAAAAAGAATTATTCGGGAAAATCAGTCGGTAAAGCCGTTTATAACGTTAATGAACCGATTGCTAAAGTTATAACAGGTTTAGAGGCTGAGGACCAGAAAGAAATAGACAAAACCCTAATCGATTTAGACGGAACTGAAAATAAATCAAAACTTGGCGCCAATGCTATTCTGGCCGTTTCTTTAGCTGTTGCTAAAGCCTGCGCTGCATCGCAAAAGAAACCACTTTATCAATATTTCAACTGTTTAATTAATCCTAAGCCAAAACTACTTATGCCTGTACCGATGATGAATCTCATTAATG
This sequence comes from Patescibacteria group bacterium, assembly GCA_035289525.1. Taxonomy (GTDB): domain Bacteria; phylum Patescibacteriota; class Microgenomatia; order Daviesbacterales; family UBA10151; genus JACPKO01. The sequence continues at coordinate 2,321 of DATDWU010000055.1, forward strand.
GTGGGGCTCACGCCGCCGGCTCAACCGACTTGCAGGAATACATGATTATTCCAACCGGTGCCAAGTCTTTTTCGGAAGCCCTAAGGATGGGAGCTGAGGTTTTTCACGCTTTAAAAAAAATACTGAAGGATAAGGGGTATGCCACTACTGTCGGGGACGAAGGTGGTTATGCTCCATCGGTAAAATCAGGTAACAAGGAAGCATTGGATCTAATATTGGCGGCAATAAGACAGGCAGGTTACTTCCCCCGGAAAGATTTTTTGCTGGGGCTGGATGTGGCTGCTTCCGAATTTTATATCGACCGGGAATACTGGCTGAATACCGAAAGCGAACGCCTTTCGACTTTACAAATGGTTGAATGGCTGCAAGGTCTCACCAGACTTTACCCGGTTGTTTCGATTGAAGACGGTCTGGATCAAAACGACTGGACAGGCTGGGCAAAATTAACTAAATCCGTCGGTGAGACAATTCAAATTGTCGGTGATGACTTATTTACAACTAACACTAAATTGCTTAAGAAAGGAATCGAGGAAAAAGCAGCTAATGCCGTGTTGATAAAACTGAACCAGATCGGGACTTTAACGGAAACAATCAAAGCCGTTGAGATGGCAAACAAGGCCGGTTTTAAATCAATAATCTCCCACCGTTCCGGCGAAACAGAGGATACAACAATCGCTCATCTGGCTGTCGGACTCGGTACCGGCCAGATAAAAACCGGTTCTTTATCAAGAGGCGAAAGAACCGCCAAATATAATGAACTTTTAAGAATCGAGGAAGAACTGGGGGATAAGGCGGTCTACCCCGGAAAGGACATTTTTAAATAAATGGCTAAATTGGTTTTAGTACGGCACGGAATCTCCGAATATAATGCCAAAGGTATCTGGACCGGTTGGGATGATCCCGATTTGACTGATGAGGGAGTTAAACAGGCCGCACAGGCAGGCCAGGAATTGAAAGATATCAAGTTTGATTTTGCCTATTCCGCCGACTTAATCAGAGCAACTCATACTCTTGATGAAATCCTAAGGGTCATCGGCCAGCAGGATATCTCGGTTATTATTGCACCGGAAATAAAGGAGCGTCATTACGGGATTTTTACCAGGAAAAATAAATGGCAGGTTAAAGAGGAGGTTGGGGAGGAGGAATTTCAAAAAATACGTAGGTCCTGGGATTACCCTTTAAAGGGAGGTGAATCGTTGAAAGACGTCAACATCAGATTCTGGAATTTTTTTACAGCAGAGGTGCTGCCCAAACTTAAGGATGGTAAAAATATTTTAATGTCATCTTCGGGAAACGCCTTCCGGGCTTTAATTAAATCACTTGAAAATTTAACTGAGAAAGATATAGCCGGAATTGAATTTGGTATTGGTGAGGCTTATGTTTATGATATTGACAACAGCGGAAAAGTGATTCATAAAGAAATCAGGAATAAGAATCCGCTAGCCGGTAAGCAGTAGTGCCTTTTTGCCTTACAAAAAAGTAAAAATCCATTGGCAGGAAAACAATAATATGCCTGAAGTCGGTGATATTGAACAAACAGAAATCTCAAGAAAAAGTTTAAACTTTTCTCCCGAGGAAGAGAAAGAGATAAAGGCTGAAGCTGCAAAAATGCTCAAAATCTGGAGACATTGGAAACCCGAAAAAGTAGCCGGATTCCTGGCGACCCAGGCCCCAAGATCATCAGACCGGGTAGATCTAACCCGTGTCTTAATAGAAATTCTGAATAACATCAAAAACATGCCGGTTGAAAAGAAAAAAGAGATGATCGATGAATCCTGTAAATCAAATAATTCCTGGGTTGGATATACCAGAGGTAACTACCCTGGGGACAAGGGGGAACAAAAAAAACCTGAAGAATATTACAAATTATTAAGGGAAGAAAAAGCAAAGTCGGCAGATAAAAATAAAATACCGGCACGGTTTAGTCGCCCGCCCGCACGCCTTAAGCTTAAGAAGGTTGCTTGAGCACTCTTTCTATTGCCTGTTTGAAATCCTGGTAACTTATTCCTCCTTTATATAGCTCGCTGTTAAAATCAACTGCTTGGCTATCGCCTGCAGTTCGTTTTGCTGTCACAAAATAAAATGTCGGAGTCGAATTTACCCCCAATACTAAACCATCAGATAAATCATTTCTTACTTTCTGCTTGACCTGATCACCGGCTATATCATTTGCAAATTTTTCAACATCCATACCAAATTCCCCGGCA
>DATDWU010000056.1:0-11619 GCA_035289525.1 Patescibacteria group bacterium
TCCCACCTCTCAGGTGGAAGCGTAAATTTTGATCTGGATGAACTAATTAATAAATCTATCGGGGAAAGGTTTGAAATAGTGGAAAAAGCTTCCGATAAAGAAAAACTTTTAAATGATCTGGTGGAATCTTACCGGGAAAAAGTTTTAAACGGTGAGAGGACGGGGGTATTTTTAGAAGAATTACTTCAAGCCCAAATCTGGAAAGAAAGTAATGTGAATATTAGGACAATCCTGGAATACTTAATGTCGAAATTAAACTAGTTTTTAGCGATTATGGATCTTCTAATACGTACTGCAATTTCAGCTGCAGCTGTACCTATTATGAAACCAGGGAAAACCCCCACATAAATCATGTCTAACAGATTACCGCCAAGTTCTCTCACAACAATAGCCCCACCTGCCATTCCAACACCTTGCAATATCGGCTTAAGGAGAGTTTCTTGTCCATCCCTTACTATTCTATAGCCTGAACTGTTTGGCAGCCGGGATTCGTCATCTATTCTACTCATTAATTTAATAATGTATTCCTTATCCTTTTATAAGTCAATTATCAAAATAGTTAATAGATTAGACTTTTATAGCAATATAAACTAAAACATTAAAACTTGCAAAACCTTGACTGAGCTGCTAATATGTTTCTTCGCATGGCTAAATCAAACTACGATGCTTCACAAATTCAAGTTTTAGAAGGACTCGAACCGGTCCGCAAACGTCCCGGAATGTATATCGGCTCAACCGACAGCAGGGGATTGCATCATCTTATCAAGGAAGTAGTTGATAATTCGATCGATGAAGCGCTTGCAGGGTATGCCAAAAATATCTGGGTAACTTTGCACAAGGATAACTATGTAACGGTTGCTGATGACGGACGGGGAATTCCGGTTGATGTCCATCCTAAAACGGGGAAATCAGCTTTAGAGGTTATCATGACAACCTTGCATGCCGGAGGAAAATTCGGGTCTGACGGTTATAAGGTTTCTTCAGGATTACATGGAGTCGGTGTTTCGGCTGTTAATGCGCTTTCCGATTATGTCAGAGCCGAAGTCAGAAGAAATGGTAAAACTTATTTCCAGGAATACGCCCGGGGGGTACCTAAGGTTGATGTTAAGGAAGTTGGGGCTGCTGATAAAAAACTGCCTTTTGAAACTGAATATGTTTGGGATGCTAAAACCGGAACTAAAACCAGTTTCCTGGCTGATGCGACGATTTTTTCAACAATTGAACCTGAATTTGATAAGGTCAGAAGGCAATTAAGGCAGGTAGCTTACCTGATTGCCGGAATTTCTTTCCATCTCAACGACGAACGAACCGGCGCCGAACAGCATTTTTATTTCCAATCCGGAATTGCCGCCCTAATAAAACAACTCAACCGCAACAAAGGATTGATTCATCCCACTGCCATTATTATTAACAAGGAAGTAAATGGAATCGCGGTGGAAGCTGCTATCCAATACAACGACGGATTTAATGAAACGGTTGAAAGCTTTGCCAACGTCGTTCCGACAACCGAAGGGGGAACCCACGTGACCGGATTCCGGACCGCTCTGACCCGCGTTATCAATGATTATGCCCGTAAAATAGAAGCCCTGAAAGAGAAGGAAGAAAATTTTACCAGTGACGATATTAAAGAGGGCTTAACCGCCGTTATTTCCATTAAGATGGAGTCCGACAGGATCCAGTTTGAATCCCAGACTAAGGAAAAGTTAGGCAATGCCGAAGTCCAGACAGCAGTAAATCAAATTATTAAAGAAGGTCTCGAAACATTTCTTGAGGAAAACCCGTCCGAGGGTAGGAGAATTATTGAAAAAATATATTTGGCAGCCAAGGCCAGAGCGGCCGCCAGAGCAGCCAAAGATGCGGTTATCCGGAAAGGGGCTCTCGAAGGAATGACTCTACCGGGAAAATTAGCCGATTGCCAGGAAAAAGATCCGGCTAAATCTGAAATCTATATCGTTGAAGGAGACAGCGCCGGAGGTTCGGCCAAACAGGGAAGAGACAGAAAATCCCAGGCCATCTTGCCGCTTAAAGGCAAGATTTTGAATACCGAAAGGGCCCGCCTTGACAAGATTTTGGAGTTTGAAGAAATTAAAGCTCTGGTTATTGCACTTGGAACGGGGATAGGGGATATAGTCCAGTATGACAAGGTCCGCTACCACCGGATTATTTTAATGACTGATGCCGATGTTGACGGCTCCCACATCAGAACTCTTCTTTTGACATTTATTTTCAGGTATTTGCCGGAACTTATTACCCGGGGTTATATTTATATCGCCCAACCGCCTCTATTTAAAGTTCAAAAGGGAAAAGAAATCCATTATGCTTACTCGGAGCAGGAGCAGGAAGCAATTTTGCTCAAAATTAGAGGTACTTCTAAAGACGCTAAATTAACAGATGATGTTGTTTTACCGACGGAAGGCGAGGCCGCAGCCGAAGACTTGGCACCTGTCAAAAAAACCTCCAACATAATAATCCAGCGTTATAAGGGTTTGGGAGAAATGAATCCGGAGCAGCTTTGGGAAACTACCATGAATCCTGAGAACAGAGTCTTAAAACAGGTAACAATAGAAGATGTGGAAAAAGCTGACGAAGTCTTTACTATGTTAATGGGCGACGAAGTCCCTCCGCGCAAACGCTTCATCCAAACTCATGCGAAGCAAGCCATATTAGACATATAGGCTTGCGAGTCCTGAGCAAAGTCGAAGGGCCAAACAAGCCATCCTTGATATATAAACTGGATCAGCTCAATCTGTTTGTAATGTAATTAGCCCTATAGTATAATAATCTCATGGAAATCCCTCCTTCTACACCACTTAGTGCTGAAGCAAGAGAGATTAAGAGATTCTTAATACACTCTCAAGAAAATCACTATCGGTCCTTGTATCAAGCCGGAATCGTTACCGAGCTTGGATTTGGTTTACTAGGTTCTGAGACGATTTCAAGAACCGGGCCTTTTACCGGCGCCGGTCTTTGTTTATATAGTGCCGCTTTATTAAGAGACGATCTCTCCGGAGAGTTCCCTAAAATCAAAGTCTCGATAACTAAACGAACGATTACCACCAGACATAACCATTCAGGCTATACTCATTACTCGCCTCGGCTAATATTAACCGACGGAACCGGAATGTTTGCAGATGGAACTTATCAACAAATAGCTCCTTATTTCAATAGACTTAATTTAGATGGAATTGTTGTTGATTTGGTTGAAAACGAACCTTATTATTACGGAGCAAATGCTCGCGCGGAACTTTATACCCGCAACATCAGCCCGGATCAAGTATTAGCAGAATTACAAGAAAAGGCTCAACTGCGACGGGCATCAAGATATGGCCACTACGGAGCGTCTACTATTCTCTGGGTATAAAAAAGTGCACTAATTTATCCAACTCCAAAGAACTTAATCTATACCTACTAACTCCACCTCAAAAATTAATTTCGATCCGGCAGGAATATCGCCGATAGCCCGGTCACCATTTGCAAAACTGCAGAGGTTGTTAATTTGCGTTTTCATACAAACCCGCTCTAAGAAAGCTATTCTAGAACTATAAATATCAAATGTCCAAGGTTGCGGAGTCCTGAGCCGATTCGGCCTGAGGACTCACGGCCTCGAAGGCTTGTCGAAGGGCCAAACAGGCAATCTTAGACATCTAGTAATATTTGATTAGGCCTCCAAAATATCCTATAATATCGAAATGGACATTCTTAGACATGCTTATGAAGTTTATTCAGCAGAAGTTTTAGCTGCTGAAGAAGCGCGGCTACAACTGGACAAAGTAGTTAACCGAAACAAAACACGCTCTCGCCTTACCAGAATGATTTTAGGCGCAGTAGAGGCATTAGCGAATACCGATCTAAGCGGAATAGGCAGACCTAACAGGGAATATTCTGACAGAATGAACTCACTTAGGGCGGCAGAAAGAAGAGTTTCCGAGGCCTTCTTTTTTAATCCAAGAATCTACCTACTCGAAAATCCTTTAAAAGGGATTGATGTGAGCTTCCATACACATCATTCAACCGCAATCTCAGGGTTATTCAGGCTTCAAATTCCCGTTGCATTTGATGACAAAGTTCATATTGTCAGAGGAGATTTTCCTGGTTTAACTTTTAGGCCAGAAGGGTCACAATTCGGCGTTGAAACCCACACTGAGGATTGGCCTGAAGTAGTGGTTCCTGAGAATACAATCTTTGCCATTCCCTGTTTCGACCCAAAGAGAAAGTCTGTCGGAATTGTAACTTTACCATTGACAGGTCAGTCGAGAATAACAATCTTATCTGAGGATATACAAAGAAGTCTCCAAAGTCAAAGTTAACTATCGACTTAGTCGATACTAACTAACTCAACTTCAAAAATTAATGTCGATCCGGCAGGAATATCGCCAACGGCTCTGTCGCCATAAGCAAGTTTAGCAGGAATAGTCAATTTTCTCTTACCGCCGGCTTTCATTCCCGGGACTCCCATGTCCCAACCTTCGATTACCTCACCAACCCCAATCCGGGTTTTAAAAGGAGCACCTCTTTGGTATGAAGAGTCAAAAACACTCCCGTCTTCCAAAGTGCCGTGATAGTGAATAGTTATGTAATCACCACCGGTGACCTCGGGACCTTCACCTGCTTTAATATCTTCAATTTTGAATTCAGAATCCGTTGCCATAAGGTTTAAGTAAGTTAGCTTTCAGCCAAAAGTCAGGATTTACCATAGGTCTGGTTGAATTTCTTCTTTCCTCCCGCTTTTCGTTAACTTTTTCCAAAAATCTCTTCGTGATCTCAACATAATTAAACTTTGCGGTGTGTTCTAGCCCAAGTGATATTATTTCTTCCCGGTCGATTTGTCCTTTTAAAACTGTGGTGATTTTTGCAGCTAAATCCTTGGGATCGCTGTGCCTTGCATAAAGGCTATGTGTACCTCCTGCCTCAGGCACACCACCTACTTTAGTTGTTAGCAATACCGTACCGGAAGCCTGGTACTCAAGAGCGCTGATACATAATGTTTCAACAAAGTTTTTTATCGGTTTTGTCGGTATAACCCCAAGAACCGACATTTGCATTATAGCGCGCTTTTCTTTATCGCTGACTGCTCCGGTAAACTTTACATCTTTGAGTCCTAAATCTTTAACCATTTTTTTAAGCTTTGCCAGCTCAATACCATATCCGCCGACAACCAATACAAGTTCCGGAAAGTTTTCTTTAACTGATTTATAGGCATAAACCAGGTCTTCGATTCCTTTTTCGGGAAAAATCCTGCCAAAATAAGAGATTATTTGTTGGTTTGATCTTATTCTAAGGCGGTCCTTTAGATTGCGGGTTAACTTTTCATCCCGGATAGCAAAATATTCATTATCAAACGGCGCATATAGCACTTCAGTTTTTGAGGCAATTTTATTTGAAAACTCGGGAGGTAAAACAACTTTAGCAAACTCTACTAATTTATCTTTCGTATATTGGGACACAGCAAACATAATATCCGCTTCAAGCATTTGAAGTAATAAAAATTTGCCTTGTCCGTCTGTTAAATGATTACCTATTGAATTCAATACGTCCGACCCCACGGCTTTATGAACTGTAATAATTTTCTTACCTAGTATTTTTTCGGCATAAATCTTTGCTTGGTTGGCGATATAAGCATGCGGATCAAGATAAAAAGTTGATATAACGTTAACTTTTTTAGACTGGATGAGATTTATAAGCCTGCCTGTAAAAGCCTTTGTTAACTCTCCGTCAAAAACTTTAACATTTTTTGAACTGACAGTCTTTACCCTGTGGATATAAAGATATTTTGCGGCTTTTTTCAAAAGCGAGGGGGCGTCATTATAGTTAGTAGACTTATCGTAAATATCCGGGTGATAGGTAAGCTCATGGTGCTTATACCCGGTCATTTCATACAAAGCCCTGCCCTGGTTCATCGCCTCAAACGAATGACCCGACATATACGGAGGAAACTTACTTATGGTGACTACCAATGGTTTTTTCATGAACTCCGTATTTTATACTAATTTCGGTACTATAGCTAGATCCTGTAAAAGAGTCAACTGAGAAACTGCTTTCTAAATTAACCTAAACTATGTAAAATGGCTTCATGCATAAAGAAGAATTAGCGGTAATAATACTAGCTGCAGGAAAAGGAACCAGGTTCGGAGAAAACTACACAAAGTTACTCCATCCAATATTTGACAAACCCCTGATTTATTACCCAATTCAAAATTTAATAAATCTAAGTGTAAGTAATATCTTCGTCGTAGTTTCAGACCCTAAAGTCGAGGAACAAGTAAGAAGATATATTCACTGTGCGTTTGTTTATATGCCCAAACCCACCGGAACTGCGGATGCGGTAAAGATTGCGTTACCTGAGTTGCCTAAACCAGTTAAAAATGTTTTAGTCCTAAACGGAGATGATGCCACCCTTTATTCCAAAAAGACTCTGGAGGAATTCTTGAAATCGCATGAAGTAAATAAAGCTGATATTAGTTTAATGACTCTAAAGACCGGGCGTAATATGGAGGTGGGGAGAGTGATCAGGGACAAGCGTAAACATTTCTCAAAGATTTTAGAATACAAAGAGTACTTAGAATCAGGTGCGCGAAGCAGGGAAATTAATTGTGGAGTTTATTTGATTGACCTTAAGTTTGCAAAAGAGAATCTGCCCAAAATTCAAAAATCTGCTTCAGGTGAATATTATTTAACCGACTTGTTAAATCTGGCTAAAGAGCAACAGGCAAGAATTAATCTCTATGTTTTAAAAAACCACTCTGAGTGGATTGGGATTAATGACAAAAAAGATTTAAAATATGCAGAGAATGTCATTAAAAGGAGAAATTTATCATTGAGTAAGGACAAGAAACCAACCAAATCAGTCCATTTTTTGGGAATTGCCGGGTCAGGAACCTCAGCTTGCGCTAAATTAGCTCAGGCCACGGGATTTAAAGTAACGGGCTGTGACCAAAGCTTATCAGGGGAGTTTATGAAAGTGTTGGATGGTATTTCAACTTCGCAGAGTCATGATCCAAGCCATCTTGAGGATGTGGATATTCTCGCCGTAACACCCGCAGTTTTATCTTTGGATCCAAATAACCCTGAACTTTTGGAAGCTAAAAAAAGAAGGATCAAAATTATGACATGGCAACAATTTTTAGGAAAATTCTTAACCCATGGCAAATTTGTGATTGCAGTTTCCGGTACCCATGGCAAATCAACAACCACGGCCATGATTGGTAAGATGCTTGAGGACTTAAAAATGGATCCGACGGTTTTACTTGGAGCAAATACTTACTTTTGGGGATCCAATTTTAGATTAGGACAGGGTAGGTATTTTGTAGTTGAGGCCGATGAATTTAATGATAATTTTTTGAACTTAAAGCCAAACATCTCCGTTGTTTTAAACATTGATTATGACCATCCGGAATATTTTAAAGATCTAACCCAATATAAAAGAAGTTTTCAAAATTTTTTGCATGAAACTAAAAGTCTGGTTATCGCTAACCTAGATGATAAAAATACCCAAAAAGTTTTAACCGAAACTCAGGAAAAAGATGAATCTTTTTTCCCGCCAATAATAGATTTTTCTAAAAATTTAATAGATTTTCCATTAAAAACTTTAGGGGTACATAATATATATAATGCCTCTGCGGCCTTCAATCTGGGCTTAAATCTGGAGCTTAATGCTGAAAAAATAAAAGATAGTTTGCAAAGCTTTCCGGGAATAGGAAGAAGGATGGAGGAAGTTGGAGAAATAAACGGCGCAAAGGTTTTTTCCGATTTTGGTCACCACCCAACAGAGATAAAAGTAACTATTGAAGAAGTTAAGAAAAAGTTTCCTGACAAAAAAATCTGGCTTGTTTACCAACCCCATATGTTTTCGAGAACAAAGGCTTTATTTAATGAGTTTGTACAAGTTTTTAAAAACCTACCTATTGAAAGGGCAGCAATTTTAGATATTTATCCAAGCAGGGAAGTCGATACGGGTTTAGTAAATAGTGAGCAATTAACGAAAGCTGTTGGTAAAGAAAATGTTGAATATAGTTCAAATGAGGAGCAAACTTTTCATGAACTATCTAACCAACTAACTAATAACGATTTAGTAATATTCATGGGAGCAGGGGATATAGACACTGTCGTAAGGAGGCTTCTGAATTCAAATGCCTGATAGGAAAACTATTATTTACCTTGTAAGACACGGCCAAACTGACTGGAATAAACAAGGTCTTTTGCAGGGATCCTTTGATACTCCACTTAACGCCCGGGGTCTTGAACAAGCAAGGGAACTTGCTGAAATACTAGATATTGAACCGGACGTTGTTTTTACTTCACCTCTTCGCAGGGCTATTCAAACTGCTAAGGTTATTAGTAAGAAATTTCAAAAACCCATCACAGTGGTTGATGGATTAAGGGAGAGATCCTATGGGAGTTTTGAAGGACAGCATACAGATTCTTTCGATCCTGCTAGAGCCGCCCTGAAAGGTCTGCAAAATTCCGACAGATTAACTTACCGGCACAAAGATGAGGAAACAGAGGGTGAGGCCTTGGCTAGGTTTATACCGGCTTTAAGCGAAATAGCCAGGCTATCGGATGGAAAAATAGGTTTAGTCATAGGGCACGGCAGTATTATCAGGTCGTTTATCTATCATCATTTGGATAAACTAGGCATGGAATCCCCTCGTTTAGGCAATACTGCTTTTATTAAGCTGGAAATAAATCAGTCTTCTTTTAAAGTACTTAGTCATTACGGAGTTACAGATAGAAAATGACAAATAATCAATATCGAGAAAAAAAAGTTTTAATTTTCGGGCTGGGTCTAAATGAAGGGGGAGTGGGGAGTGCAAAATTTTTCGCCTCCAAAGGTGCTGAGGTTTTAGTAACTGATATAAAAGATGAAACGGTACTTAAGCCTTCATTAGACAAACTGGCAAAGTTTTCCTCTATTAAATACCACCTCGGCGGACACCTTAACGAAGACATTGATTGGGCTGATTTAATAATCAGAAACCAGGCAATAAAACCTGATAATCCTTATTTGGGCTATGCCATTAATAAAGGAAAGGAAATTAAAACCGATGTGGAGATATTTTTGGAATCAGCAGACCCCGGAAATATCATTGGCATAACCGGTACTAAGGGCAAATCAACAACTTCATCACTAATATATGAAGTTTTAAAGGCTGCCGGGAAAAAAGTCCTTCTGGCCGGCAATATCGGAAAAAGTGTTTTAGATTCTATTGAGTATATTGAAGACGATACTTTAATCATTTTGGAAATTTCCTCTTTTCAGCTGGAATCATTCGACAGCTTAAATGTTTCACCAAAATATGCAGTCATTACCAATATTTATCCGGACCATTTAAATTATTACTCTTCAATGGATGCATACGTCGCAGCCAAGAAACTGATTGCAAAATACCAAACTACTGAAGATTTTTTGTTTATTAATAAAGAAGATAAAACTATAAATTCTCCGGATTTTTTAAGCGGCGTAAAATCCCAAATTATTTTATATTCCCCGGAAAATTTGCCGAAAAATTTCAAGTCTCAATTACCGGGAGAACATAATTTTTCCAATTTGGCGGCAGCTTTTGCAGTTTCAAACATTTTAGAAATTCCGCAAAGTCTTACCTTAAAAGCCTTAGAAGATTTTAAGGGTGTAGAATTCCGTCTCCAACTAATCAAGGAGTGGAATGGAATCAAAATTTATAACAATACTACGGCCACCGCCCCGGAACCGGCAATTGAATCCCTGAAGACTTTTCCTAATTGCATTTTGATTGCAGGTGGAATGAATAAGGGTTTAGATTATAAAGAATTTGCCGAGGCAATCGATAAATACGCCAAATCCGTTTATTTTCTGGAAGGGGATGCCACAGACGCTATCAGTCATCAGTTTTCAGCTTTCAGCCAAAAAAAAGTTAAAGGGCAATATAATAACCTAGAATTACTTCTTAAAGATGTTAGAGAAATCGCAAAAGAAGGCGATGTAATTTTATTTTCCCCCGGCGCCACTTCTTTTAATTTATTCCAGAACGAATTTGACAGGGGTAGAAAATTCAACGAGGCAGTAGAAAAAATCTTTACATAGTAAATTCTTATGTTATAATCCCCTCGATGCAAACAGACCGTTTAAAGAATCTAATACACGGATGCGAGAAAAAAGGATACCTTGGAGAACGTGTCCCTTTATCTGAATTTGATGCTGTGGACATGAGGAGTTCTATAAGAGTCCTGAGAGGGACTGAACCAAAAACAGCTGCATATATTTATCTATCAGAAGAGAAGAGGAGTGAGGGCGGAATAAATATCAAGGGCCCAGCCTCATGGAGAAACCAACTGGTGGTTATCGCTTTATCGGGGATGCAAGAACCTAAACCCGATAGATTATTGGTAATGTTAATGTCTGATGACCCTACAAATAATCCAATAGATTCAAATTCTTCTTTTGGTGTAGCAAGAATTTCACGCGCAACCGAAAGTCTTGTTCTTTCTCCTCCCCTAAAACCAGTCCCCTGGGATGAACTTCGTCAAGACTCAGTTTTAGCTGAAGCTTTTAAGGAATCTATTGCAGATCAATTATGCCCTTGGACCGCTCCTCAATGGGGAAATTTTTTAATAGCAGCGGGACATCAACTGCCAATTGGGATTTGGAACGAACTAGGTATGCGTATTCCGAGGGTCTCTCCCCAAACAGCTATTACGGCAATTGAACCAAAAGCTCCTTCTCCAAGAATCATACTTGCTTAATTATTCTTTTGTTTATAACATTTCCATTAAACAATTAGCAGTGTATAGTTAATAAAACGAATGTACGCCAATATTAACAACCAGGAAATTTATTATCAAAAATTAGGGTCAGGCAAAGACGTAGTTATGCTCCATGGTTGGAAGCAGGATGTATCAACCTTCCATAACGTAGCCGGTGAATTAAAAAAACATTTCACTCTTTGGTTAATTGATTTGCCGGGATTCGGCCGGAGTGAAAATCCCAAAAAAGATTTTACTGTTTCCGATTATGCAGATATTATTGCTGAATTCATAAAGCATAACAAAATTGAAAAACCGGTTTTATTAGGACATTCTGTAGGTGGCAGGATTGGAATAGTTCTTGCATCTAAACACCCCGAAGCTTTATCTAAATTAATTCTAGAAGATAGCGCAGGAATTCAACCTAAACGGGACCTAGCAAAATTTATTGTGTATCCGTTTGTTAAAGCATTTAAGTATTTAATTCCCAATCTATTTAACTTAAAAACAAAAATCCGCCATAAGTTCTATAGAAATTTGGAGTCAGACTATCTAACAGCCGGAGAATTAAAAGGAACCTTAACCAATATTTTACGGGAAGATTTAACTTCTGAACTGTCAAAAGTTAAAACACCAACGCTAATTGTCTGGGGCAGTGATGATCCAAACCTGGAATCAAGTCCTGAGAATGCCAGGATAATGTATAAAAAAATCCCTTTTTCAAAACTGGAATTTATTGAAGGTGCCGGACATTTTCCTCATCTTACTCATCCGGAAAAATTTTTGTATTTTGTAAAGGACTTTGCAAATTAATGTTCAGCAAACTTTTTCCATTGCTTGACTACCTATACATATTCCAACTTTTGGAATACGACCGGACAGGGCTTTTAAAATGGTTTTTTA
>DATDWU010000057.1:0-3987 GCA_035289525.1 Patescibacteria group bacterium
CACACTATCCGGCTTGGGCGAGATTTCATTAGTTTTACCGGCCAAAGCAGCTATCATGATTTTTTGCCAGATCGGGGAAGCGCCGGTTACTCCGGAAGCAATTTTGGGATCCATTACCGAATTATCATTATTACCTACCCAAACTCCGGTGGCTATCAGAGGAGTATAACCGATTGTCCAGTTATCCCTTTTTTGGTCGGTAGTTCCGGTTTTGACAGAAACCGTTTTGCCGGGAATATTTAAAATAGAATTGGATCCGAAGGCAGCTGTCCGGGCTCCATTATCAGCCAGAATATTGGAAATTATAAAAGCGATACCCTCATCTAAAACTCTGACTCCGTCGGTCGGGCGGTATTCGTAAAGCTGTTTTCCTGAGGCATCCTCAACTTTAAGAATTGAAATCGGTTCCTGCCTCCGCCCCTGGTTGGCAAAAACGGCAAAGGCAGAGGTTAAGTCAAGCAGCTTAACTTCCCGGCCTCCTAAGGTTAAAGACAGGCCTACCGAACTGACATTTTCTGCTGTGGGCTCCCAGGTCGATAATCCCATCCGGTAACCCAGATCAAGAACATTCTTTACTCCTACTAAAGCCAGCATTTTAACCGCCGGGATATTAAATGAATTACCTAAGGCATAACGCACCTGGGTCGGGCCGTGGAACTGGCCGTCATAGTTGACCGGAATATATTCAGGCAAACCGGCTCCGCCCGGAAAAACCGTTTTTACATCCATTAGCGGCTGACTGGCGGTATATCCCTTAAGCATTCCGGCGGCGTAAGTGATCGGTTTGGTTGCCGAGCCTGGCTGTCTTTGGCCTAAAGCTACGTTCACGTTAGGCTCAAACACACAGGTTTTCCCTTCACTGCAGCCTTCCGGCTGGGACTTGCCGAAATAATCCTTACTGCCGGCCATTGATAAAATTTCGCCGGATTTAGGATCCAAAACGACGGCCGCCGCATTGCCGACTTCATAGTTTTTTAGTTTATCAACTTCGGTTTTTAGAATATTTTCGACTTTTTCCTGGAGTTTATAATCTAATGTTGTTACAACCTTCAATCCGCCCTGCTCAACGGTTCTGGTGTCATATTGTTCTTCAAGTTTTTGTTTAACATAAAGGACAAAATGAGGTGCCTTAAATCCCAACTCATTTTGAGCGGTCCGGTAAACCAGCTCTTCATTCTTGGCCCGTTCGGCTTCTTCTTTAGTAACGTATCCATCCTCAACCATCCGTCTCAAAACTTCTGCCTGTCTGACTTTGGCCAGTTCTGGCTGCGATCCGTATGGCGAATAAACCGAAGGTCTCTGGGGAAGACCGGCCAGAAGGGAACTTTCGGCTAAGTCCAGTTCGGCAGTGTGTTTGCCGAAATATAAATTAGCTGCCGCCTCAATCCCGTAAGCTGTGCCCCCGTAAGGGATTTCGTTTAAATACATTTCCAGGATTTGGTCTTTTGAATAAGCCCGCTCAACCTGGACTGCTAAAATCAATTCCTTCAGTTTTCTTACGACGGATTGATCGGAAGTCAGCAGGGCATTTTTAACCAGTTGCTGGGTCAGGGTTGAGCCTCCTCCTTCGATCCGTCTGTGGATTATCAACCGGTAAAAAGAACGCAAGATACCCCAAATATCGAATCCTCCATGCTTATAAAAGTCTTTGTCTTCAATTGCGATCGTAGACTTTTTCACAACGTCCGGGATGTTTTCAAATTTTACGGGAGTCCTATTCTGGTTTTGAAAAATATCATACAGCAGTTCACCGTTGCGGTCATAAATCTTAGTTGATTTAGCTACAAAGCGGGATTGCAGATCTTCAGGCGAGGGGATTTGGGTAAAAAAATAAATTATTATACCGATTAAAATCAGCAGACCTAAAACAAATGACCAAAAAATTAATTTGGAAAGTCGGGACAGGAAAGTTACTCTTTTAAAACCTGAGTAATCTATCTGGCGTTTCAATCTTTTAAAAGGCATAGGTTGGAACTGTATTAAGTATTACGTATTAGGTACTAAGTATCAAGTTTCTAAAAAAACCGCATCTTACGCATAATACATAAAACTTACTACCTAATACCAACCGAGTCCGGAGAGAAGGATTTGAACCTTCGTAGGCGATTGCCGACAGATTTACAGTCTGTTGTGATTGACCACTCCACCATCTCCGGGTAAGAATATATTTTACCAGTTTTGAAGCTGTGATGAAAGTAAAGGTTGATTATGAACGATTTTTTAGTAAAATGGCGATCTATGGCTGAGAGATTAAGATTTGGTGTGGCCGAAGGGTTAAACGGAATAGTAAGATTCCTCAGGGAAAAGCCTGTAAGAGGTTCCTTTTATTCATGGGATGCACAATCAGAAAGGGATCTTATAATTAGTGCAGCGGAGATATGTCGGAGATGCCCGGCTTTAAAGTGGTGTGATCCAAAATTTGCCATGGACAGTAAAGCCCCTCCAGGTATTTCAATGATAGTGGGTGGAAAACAAATTGAGGATGCTGTTTGTGATTTACGAAACCAAGGTTTTGAGATATATATGCAATCCCCCCAGGAACAAGCAGAATTAATCGGTACTGCCGGTGCAATTTCTTCAAAAAATATTGTTTTACAGAGGGAATCAGGTAACCAAAAAATTTACTACACTCCAATTAGGCCAGCTTAATTTATCTCGCCACAGGTGCCTTGACCCAGGATAATTTTTGGCAAACCTTTAAAACAAAAGATAAAGCCCGGTAGTAAGTTAGTCCGTAATAGATTTTTGCGGCGTTTTGCAAGAGTTGGTAAGATTTTCCCGATTCAAGTCTTTTTCCGGTCGCACCATGTAAATGGATAAACCTGGCTTTAGGAGTGTAATAAACCGGAATTCCTAACTTTTTCAGCCGGCGGCAAAAATCTACGTCCTCAAAATAGGTAAAGAGTCTTTCATCCAGAAATCCAACTATTTCCAGAATCCGGCGCGGGATTAGAAAACAGGCCATAGCAGCGGCCTCAACTTTGGTATTTTTCCCCTGAGATGGTGCATACATAAAAAATGAGCCCTTAAGACCTAAAAAGTACTCCTTTAGGGCACCGGTAATCGTTGGCAAGTAAAAGGCGCTGTCCTGCTGGGTACCGTCAGGAAAAATGAGTGAACCGGAAACAACTGCCCTTCCGCGGTAATTTTCTGCTTCGTGGTAAATTTGTTCAAGGCTTCCTTCCATGACCTCGATATCGGAATTAAGCATCAGTATATGTTTCCCCCTGGAAAATTTCATCGCTTTATTGTTACCGCCGGTAAAGCCGGTGTTGACCGGATTTTGAATAAACCGGACTCCTAAGTATTTCCTGACAACTGCCTCGCAGCCTTTTTCGGAACCGTTGTCAAGAATAATAGTTTCAAGGTTGTAGGTTGTAGGTTTTAGGTTATAGATACTTTTTAATAAAGAATCAATTAAATCCGGCGTGTTGTAGTTGACCGAGACGATTGATAAATCAATTTGGTAATATGAGTTGTCATTCCACTTTTGAACTTCCCGGGGACCGGACTTACCGGCAAAAAAATCCCAAACCGCCTTTTTTTGGGCGTCCCTGCCGAAAAAAAGCTGAGCCAAGGCTTGCCGCCAAAGTGCAAATTTTGTCCTTCCCGAAGCGTATTTAAAACCGAAAAATAGTCTGTTCCTTGTCAAATAGTAGTCGGTTAAAGGCGAACCTATCTCGGTTGTTTGGGAAACTTTATGAAATATTGAAACCTGACCGTTATAAAAAATCTTAAATCCTGCATCGGAAACTCTTTTGCAGTACTCGGCATCTTCAAAATAGGCAAAATAATCATCATTAAAAAGTCCGACTTTTTCCAAAACTTCCCGTTTAATTAAAAAACAGCAGCCGGTGGCAAAGTCAATTTCCATTTCATTGGTGTAAATTTCGGAATCGACTTCGTCAATGCCTCTGTGGATACTCATAACATTGTTCCGGTCAAATTTGCCTCCGGCAAACCAAAGTATCTTACCTTTCTCCTCAG
>DATDWU010000058.1:0-3381 GCA_035289525.1 Patescibacteria group bacterium
TGAGCTACCCGGATCTAAATTTAATAAGTCTGCAATATCTCTTCCCGTCAACGGCCTTCTAATCCCAAAGTTTTCTATAAAGTGTCCATTAATTAATGTCCTGGCCAGACTTTCAAATTGCTGGCTCACATCATTCCCTCCAATCTGTTCCTCAGCAATCTGCCACCTTCTTTCGCTCTTCTGATCATACGAACGGAGATACCCGGGAACCGGTAATTTATCAAACCTTCCTGAATTTGTATCATGAATCATCCCATTCCAATTAACAGCAATATTTAACCCTGTATCCAATTCAGCTCCAATCATGGAATTAGGATGTCCCAATAATACTGCAGCAGCACGACCAAACGCAGAAACAGGAACCCGGGCCTTGAGCACTCCCTGGCTGAATAGGTTATCAACTAAAGTCTGACCGACCGGTTTGTGGCTAATTCCGGGGATAACCGCTCCCTTTGGCAAATTCTCATCCGATATTACATCAACTGAACCTCCGGTACTTATAGCCTGTCCCGGGTAAGGATAAATCACAGCTACTACATCAGGGTTTCTCCGCTCTCCCACAGCTGCTTTCACCTCTTGTGCCGTATAATTAAAAAAGTCTTCAGCACCGAGAAATCTAGTTGACATTCCTTTTTCCCAACCATATTCCGGTTTTAGGCCCCCATCCTCATCTATTCTAAACCCATGAGCGCCGAACTTATCTCCAACTTCTACCACCAACGCAGAAGTTCCCGATTTTAATACTCTGGGTGATCTTGCTAAAAGGGTATTCGTCATTCCCAACGAATCTTTCGCACGAGGATCAATACCTCTCATGAATTCAGGTCGATAATCACCAGCTAGTGCCAACAATTGTTGGCTATTTAAAGGTGTAAGTCCAATTCTATCTAAATGGTCAAGCGCCCTCTCAACTCTTCTGTCCATAAAAAAAGCCCCCTGGGGGCAAGGTCAAGCGGAGTCTATTATATAAAAATTCCGCTGTCAATTCTCAAAAACTAATTTCATTTAATTTCAGTCTCCACAACATTAAAATTCCCATCCTCTAAAATTTCAACCATCGCAAACCTCGGGGCCTGAGGGTTTTTCTCGGAAGTAACTGCGCCAACCGTAATCATATCCAGGTTATTTTTAGGCTCAATAAATTTTGAGTAAAAATGTGTATCGGAGGAAAATACCAAATCCACTCCTGATTTTTTGAAAGTTGTCATCAAATGTTCAGCCTGGGATGTTAATTTAGGAGTAACTTTACCCATCACATGGTCTGAAGACGGATGAAAAAGCGGCGTCGGTGCAAAGGCAAAGATTTTTTTTGGGTTCTCAGCCAGAGACCTGTTGAGTTCGTCTTCAACCCAGGCAAGCTGGACCCCGTCCAAACCTAAATAGTTATCGGAGTTATAAATTAGGATAAACCTCACTCCTTCGTAAGAGAACGACTGGTAGGTTTTACCAAAAACCTGGGTAAAGTTTTTCGGCGCATCCGATTCCTTATCCCTTGAATCCCATAAGTCGTGATCTCCGGCTGCAGCGTAATAGGTCAGGCCTGAAGCATCCAGCACCCGTTTAGTTGATTCCAGCTCCGCGAGAGTTCCGACATCCGATAAATCCCCCATAATAATTACAAATCTGACTCCGGCATCTCTAACCTGGTTTAAAGCTCTTTCTAAAGATAGCGTATCTTTGTGTGAATCAGCTAAAACTGCGAATTTAAAAAGCACAGGCGCATTTGAGATTTTTCCCATATAACTCAAACTACCCGGGTCACCCTGGCCGGTCTCACCGGTTTGCTGCCGGGAATTCAAGCTTAATAAACTGTTTAACGCTTGTTCTGCAGATCCGGAACTCAACAGGTTCTGCAGGCTTTGACTGTCAAGCTTCATCGGGTCGTATCCGGAAAAAGCCTTATATGCCTGGAGAAGGCCGATACCTAAAATGGCAATAATCACCAGACTCATTATGAGCCTGAAAAGACTTAATAACGGATTTGATGATCTGCGGTGACCTTTTGAGAAAAACATTTTTTAAGTTTTCCAAGAAACAAGTTACAAGTATTCCAAACAAATAACAAATGATTAAAATTCAAATGCCAAAATTTTTTGGTCATTGTTATTTAAGATTTGTAATTTGTTTGTTTGTTGTATCTTGGATACTTGGTTATTACTGTTACATTTTATCTACAGTTTCAATTCCTAATAAGTATAACCCTAATTTAATAGTCTCGGCAGTTTTAATTGACAGCGTAACCCTGAAATCCTGGTTTTTAGAGCCCAGAACCGGTTGGGATTCATAGAATAAATTAAAGGCCTTAGTCAGGTTAAGTAAATATTTGACCATTTCATTCGGCTGAAAATTGTTGGCAGCTTTTTGGGCAATGAATTCAAAATATTCAAGCTGGCGCAGGATTTCGCGTTCTTCAGGTTCGAGAGCTGGATTTGATTCAGAGCTATTGAGGGATTGAGCTACTGAGCTTTTTGCCATCGTCTTCTGCTTGATAGCTTGATAGCTTGATAGCTTTTTCTCTTCCCCTTGCGCGATTTCATTCTCTTTGCTCTTATCTGTTAACTCTTCACTCTCGGAATCCTTTGCGCGATTTTCTGTTTCATTTTCTCCTTGACTCTTGACTCTTGACTCTTGACTCTTTCTTAAAAGAGACTGTATCCTCGCATAAACATACATCACGTAAGGCCCGGTATCTCCGTGAATCGAAACTGATTCCTCAAGATCATAAATAATATCCGACTTCGGCGAATATTTTAAGAAGGCGAACTTGATCGCAGCCACGGCTAATTTCTGGATGCTTAATTCGTCCAGCTGGGGTGAAATTGCTTTAATTCTGAATTTAACCTCATTAAAAATATCCTCTGCCGCAATGATATTACCCATTCTGGAGGACATTTTGCCTGTTGAAAGCTTAACTTCACCATAGGAAACATGATGAACATGCCCTTTAAGCTGATGAAAAATCTCTCCATTTGCCCGGATAACAACTTTAAAATAATCATCCTGTTCTTTGTGTGAAAAAATATTCAATTCATCAAATTGATATGTTTGGATATATTTATCAGCCAGGCCAACCTCCTTTCCTTCATAAGTCGGATTGCCTTTGGAGTTTATGAAAACCCGGTTGTGTAAACCGTATTTTTCTCCCGGATAGATAATTGCTCCGTCATCTTTAACAAAGACCTTGCCGACATTCTCCAAAACTATTTGCTTTCCCAACTGATCGACTTCCGATTCATTAATCCTTCTATCGAAGAGTGTTCCAAAGATTGAATAGATAGTCTCAAAGTAACCTAGGGACCAATTCTTAGTTTCTTCCCAAAGCGGAATCATTTCCGCGTCCCTTTGGTATAGTTTATTAGTAATTTGATCAATTTCCTCTTT
>DATDWU010000059.1:0-8229 GCA_035289525.1 Patescibacteria group bacterium
GATCACACAACAAGCAATCTCCCCACAAATCAAAATCTCCGGTGTCTTATTTGATTTGGGAGTATCAACCCATCAGCTGGAAGAAGCTGAACGAGGATTTAGTTTTAACAAAGATGCACCGCTGGATATGAGGATGGATCCGACGAAGGGTGCCAGCGCCAAGGACTTAGTCAACGGTTTATATGAAAACGAATTGGCCGAGTTATTTTTAAAGCTGGGCGAAGAAAATTGGAGTAAACCAATTGCTAAAAAAATCGTTGAATACAGGCAAAAAAAGCAAATAGAATCAACCAATGAACTTGCCAATCTGATTTTATCCGTGCGCAAACGCTCTCCTTCAGACAGAACTCATCCGGCAACAAGAATATTCCAGGCGTTAAGAATCGCGGTCAACGATGAACTAAACTCGCTAAAAGAAGCCTTGCCAAAAGCTTTTGATGTTTTAGAGCCTGGCGGCCGGATTGTAACAATCAGTTTTCATTCTTTAGAAGACAGGATTGTTAAAAATTATTTTAAAGAGTTGGAAGAAAAAAATCAGGCAAAAATTATCACCGATAAACCGATCGAAACATCTGAGGAAGAAGCAAACCTAAATCCCCGGTCCAGAAGCGCAAAACTAAGGGCGGTTGAAAAAATATAACTCATCTGCTACACTATAAGACAACATGCGCAGAGAACTTGCTAATATTGCATTTGTATCTTTACTTTTAGCCGGGTGCGGAAGACCTGACCGTCCTCAGAATACCAAGGTTATTCCACCCTCAAACGTTAGAGGTGCGCCCCGTTATATTCCGGCAGAACAACTACCAATAAGACAAGTGGGTGTTGGATTCATTGAGTACAATGGTGATCCAAGCTTAGAACATCTAAATTATTTAAGGAGCGTCTGTGGAGAATTAACTCCTTCAGCCCAATCCCCTATAGTTATAATAGGTACTCCCGAAACACCGGATTGCGTAGATAAAATCAAATCCAGAAGGCCTTAAGTTATATCTTGGTAAGTATTTAAAGTTTGTTGAGTCAATTTTTTCCAACTAAAGAGGCCGACTCTATTAGTACCTTTATCAATTAAAGTCTTTCTAAGTTTTTCATTTCCCAAGGCCAAACTAATTTTTTCAGCAATATCATCAATATTATTCGGGTTAAAATAAATGCAGGCATCACTACCGATCTCTTTTAAAGATCCTATATCTGAGCAAACCACCGGACAACCATTGGCGAATGATTCAAGTATGGGTATTCCAAATCCTTCTTCGAATGAGGGCATGACAAATAATTCGGCATTAGCAAAAAGGGCTGCTAAAACTTCATCAGTTACAAACCCGGTGTAAATTATTTCGGGATCCTGATACTCAAGTTTAATTCTGTTCCAAAAATAATGATCCGCACCCGACAAAACCAATTTTAATTTGGGATATTTTTTCCTTATCAGCCCGAAAGCTTTTATTAACCCTTCGACATTCTTGTGCGGATGGGCATTACCCACATAAAAAACATAAGGTTTATTAATGCCGATTTTTTCAACAACCTTTAATTTAACATTACTACTGTATTTGTTTTTCATATTCAGCAAATTCGGATCAACGCCTTCCGGAGTAACAACAATCTTTCCGGGGTCAACCTGCCATTCTTTCTCCAGCTGCCCTTTTACAAATTCAGATGGAACCAAAATAGTTGCTGATTTTTTGACCGCAAAATTAAAAACTTTTCTATAGCCAAATTGCTTGATCTTATAAGTTAGCGGATCCAGGGTTGTTGCCCGGTTCATGGTGTAATGCTGATGTATCAAATCATGGATCGTGACAATAAATTTGTCCTTATAAAAGACCGGCACATTAAAATGAGGAAAATGAATCAGATCCAACTTCAGGCTATTTATTAGGCGCGGCATTTTTACTTGTTCGGAAACCGAATACCAGGGATAGTCGGCTTCTATATTTTTAAAGTTTTTGCCAAAATCAAATCTACTCAGATCTCTTTTTTTCAACAATATGTAATAATAATTTCTTTTGTCGATCAGTGCCAGATTCTCCAGCAGATTTCTGATATAGCGGCCGATCCCCGATTCGTTTATCAGGCGGCCGTCGATGCCGATTTTCATTTGTTTAAACGCTTTTTTTTATAATTGCCAGTGACCACCTTAAATAAATTCCCAAATAGACCAGCCAATTAATAGCAAATGGGTAGGTTTTTTTATAGTGCTTATTGTAAAAAATTATCATTGATTCATAAAAAGCATTCATTGCCCGCTGCCGGGTTTTGGAATCGGCAGCTGTTAGATCTTGAGAATGTTTTTTGACACCGGTTGAAATACCTTTGTAGTGGGTTATTTCAACTTCCGGATCGTAAAGAATTTTGTAACCTTTTTTCTTGATTCTTAAACATAAATCTATATCTTCTCCGTATAGAAAAAAATCTTCGTCCAAATAGCCGACTTCTTCTAATATCGACTTCTTGGTCATAAAAAAAGCGCCGGCTATGGCATCAACTTCATGAATCTCATCCGGCATTTTATTTGTTAAATGGTATAGGCTGTCGTTTCCTAAAACATAAAGCAGGGAGGCCCAGGGAGTAGGAAAACCGCGGTGGGCCGTTAAATCGGTTTTTCCGTTAGGCAAGATTATCTTGCAGGTAGCCGCGCCGGTTTTTTTATCTTCTTCGAAATCCTCTAATATCTTTTTGATAACGCCTTTTTGCAAAAGACAGTCGGGGTTTAAAAGTAAAACAAACTCACTTTTTATTTTTTGTAAGGTTTTATTGTACCCCTTGCTGAATCCTAAATTTTCCTCATTTTGAACAAATTCTACATCCTTTATCTTTAGATCTTTTAGGTCAAAACTCTGATCTGATGAGTTATTATCAATAGCAATAACATTAATTTCGGCCTCTCCTTCAACATTTTTGATAGATTCAAGGCATCGCCTAAGGTAATCCCCCGAATTAAAATTTAATATGGCAATTGTTAAAGATTTCATTTTCTATCTTCCACAACTTGTTTGTATACATTGCTCAATTTTTTTGCTATCGAACCGTAAGAATAACTTGACTCCACCAGCGCCTTGGCATTTAAGGCAATTTTTTTATAAAGTTTAAGGTCCTTGAAAAGCTTAACCGCCAATGGAGCCAGGCTTTCCGGACCGTTACCGATCAACACCGATTCATTGTTAATGGCATCAATCCCTTCATTCCCGATATCGGTTGTGACAACCGGCATTTTCGAAGCCATGGCAGCCAGGATTTTAAGACGGGTCCCGCCGGGACCATAAAGCGGCGCCACCATGATTCCGTTTTCCTGATAGGCTTTTTTTACCGAGGCAATGTCATCAACGGCAAAATCTTTTAGTTCGATGCTTTCGGTTTCCAGATCGGAAATTTTCAAGGTATTTTGACCGGCGATAATTAATTTACAGTCCGGAATTTTTTCCAATATTCCCGGGAAAACTCTGGTCGCCAGGACCCTGGCTGCCTCAACATTTTGCAACCAGGCATAATTTCCCATAAATAAAATGGTTTTCTTAAAATGAAGAGGGACCTCGTCAGTTAAATCCTCCCCGACTCCATTGGGTATAACGGTAACTTTTAACCCTTTAACCAGATGTTTCATAACTGCCGCGTCCCTGTCCGATACCGCAATTACCCGGGCTGCCTTTTTCCAAAAATGAGTTTCCCAATAGCGGATTTTCATGACGTCAAGCATCAGGATGGGGCGAAGGAGGCCGATTCTGAAATTATTTACATAATGCCTATAGACCTGATATTCAATCGTTTGATCAACCAAAACCACCGGAATATCGGTTTGGGGAATATGAGGCGAAACGTAAAAAGTCTCGGCGTGAATTAGATCAAAATTTTCAGACGATAGAATTTCCCTTAGACGGGTTTTTTGTTCTTTGGAGAAATTCCGGATAACCAGAAAAGGATAAAGACTGAATGCCGTATTTAAGATATTGGATAAAGTCCATGGTTTCTTTGCCCGCTTAAAAACGTAAATGTTTTTGCAAAACGGTTTTAACTTATCGACATATTTTTCTTCGGAATCAAATTTAATCAATGAGCAAAGTGTAATTTCGTGCAAAGCT
This sequence comes from Patescibacteria group bacterium, assembly GCA_035289525.1. GTDB lineage: Bacteria > Patescibacteriota > Microgenomatia > Daviesbacterales > UBA10151 > JACPKO01. The sequence continues at coordinate 4,080 of DATDWU010000059.1, forward strand.
GATAATTGCTTAATTAAATTGTATGAGCGGATCTGCCCGCCGGAAGTCGGGGGGTAAGGCAGGTATGGAGTTAACATTAGTATCCGCACTTTTTAAATTATCCTTTCTTTGCTTTTTAAATCTAATTTATAAAAGCAAGGTTCTGCGAGTGTGAGGTATCTTTTTTAAATACCGAAACACGAAGCAGGTTCTTATCAGAGAGGTTCTTTACTGTCCTTATCTGTAAAATCAGGGTTTATTTTTGTTAAATCAATAACGATATATTCATCGGTTTTCTCGAGCAAATTATATTTTTTGGCAAGCCAGGCAGTTTTTGTATCATTGGTAGTTGATACATAACCGGTTATCCCGTAATCTTTTTTCATCTCTTCAACGGTTGAATTAATTATCGGAAACCCATGTCTGTTTGTTTGGTATAAAAACGCGGTATCCCCCATATACGGGGCTACAACAAGCGCGTCCTTTGGTAAAAGTTTATCGGCAGCTACTCCGCCGTGAACAATGGCCCAATTATTGACCTGATACAGCCCCTTAACTTCATACCAGGTCAGATAATAAGTAATTCCCAGTAAAAAAATTGCCAAAGGTATTGAAATTATTCTCGGCAAAAGAAAGGGAAATCCCTGAAACAGCAGCCACACCCCTCTGGCTAAAAAAATCGACAATACCGGTATAAGCAGATACTGGTAATAATCGTGTTGAACGTTGCCGGTGGCAAAGACCACTAAGTACAAAAACGATGATAAGGTTAACAGGTGTAGAAGATAATTCGATTTGGCCAAAGGTTTGATAACCAGTCCTAATAGGAATAATGCTCCGCCGGTAATAGAGAGTATTTCCCGTCCCAGCCTGTCACCGACAAGCCATCTGAAGAAAGCAGGTCTTAATCTGATACCGTTGCCGTTTAAAAGCCAGGATGAAGCCGGGATGCCTTCGGCAAAATTTTGCATCCAAATCCGCCAAAGTCCAAACGGCACAAGGGCCACTATGATAAGCAGCCAATAGCGCAAAGCCGGAAATCTAAAACCTTCTTTTTTAAAATACGAGTAGCAAAGCGGCATCAGAAAAAATACAGCCATCGGTTTAGTTAAAAAAGCACAGGCAGTAAAAAATATTGATAGTACCAACAGCGCAGTCTTTTTACCCAAAGAGAAAAACCCGGCCTCATTTTCGGAAATCCAACGGTCTACAAAATAAAACATTCCCAGCGAAAAGAAGATCAGGCTGGGTTCGGGTAAAGTTACTCTTGAATAGTAGATACTAAAAGGTAAGGTGGCAAAAATCAGACTGCTGAGTAAGGCATGAACCGTTGTTGAGTTTTTTTTGACAATAAAATAAATAAAAGTCATCGAACCTAGTGAAAATAAAACCGATACCAGTCTGGCGATCCTTTCATCAACGCCGCCGTTTAGCAGATAACCGAAATAAACAAGGCTGGGGTAAATCGGGAACTCAACAAAACGGTATCTGTTTAAATTCAGCTGGGGTTTTATTTCCGAAATTGAGGACATATCATCGCCCCGGGGAAGGAAGGGATTAAAGCCTTCCTTGTAAAAATTCCTGGCAACTGCTGCTGTATCCGCCTGCCGCCAGGAATGCCAATCGGCAATCGGATTATCAATCTTGTAAAGCCTTAACAAAAAGCCTAAAACTAAAATCAAAGTTAAATAGAGATAGGGATTTTTTAATAATTTAACTAGTTTTTCCATAGGCTTCTTTTTCTCCCAAAATGCCGAGTCTCCAGTTTATCCCCAACACCCCCCAAAAAAGAGTGGCTATTTTTGAGGCTTCAAAGACATCAATGAATAATCCGTTAATCAAAAACCCCAAAACAAGGGCTATTGTGCCAATCCCGAAATATTTAGCGAATCTGTGGCCCGACTTTACCTGCTTCCAAAGTTTTTTAAAAACTATTACAAATATTAAAACAAACGAGGTGGCACCTAAAATTCCCGTTTCACCCAATAATCTTAAGATATCGTTATCTGTGGCAATCCCTAAAGACGAATATCCGGTCCCCAGTAGCGGGTTCCTCATAAAACCGCGGTATGCCCTCGGCCACTCAACATCCTCCCTGATCTTAAATGAACGGTACACCCCCAGTTCGGTGGTGTTAATCGGCTCCCCAGGTGCCAGATCAGAGGCGACAGTCGACTTTTTTCCTGGCTCGATGGCCCCCGATGCAGTTGCATCATCATAAATCGACTGCCGTTCTTCGGGTGTCAGTCTTTTAGCCGGATCGACTTCCCCGCTGGTATCCGGAGTATATTTAGCTCCACCCCCACCTAACAGGCTGACAGTCAATGTGGCCACCAACCTGTGCCTTAACTCGGGAATCACTCCAACAGTAACTATCGAAAGAAAAACAAAAATCAGTATCAATAACTTTTTTTTAGTCAACCAAAAACTGGCGATTATAGCAATTATGGTAGCCACAAAAGAAATCCTGGCCGCAGTTAATCCCAAAAGGGCAAAGCTTAATAATCCGACTATTATTAAAATTCCGCCTGCGGCTAAACTCTTAGTTTCCCATCCCCCCAGGGGCTTTAATTCTCCGGTGTTTTCTTTTTTCATCCGGTAATAAAAAAACATACTGGATATCACCGACAAAACCATCCCCAGATAAACCGCCAGGTCATAGTGGCCGGCAAAAGTTGAATTAACTCTGGCTTCAGGAGTCAAGGTTAAAATCAGCCCTTTGGAAAATTCACGGTTAGTGGTTGAGACAACCGGAAAACCAAGCCACTGCTGTCCGAATCCGTACAGGCAAATAATTACGGTTACGATGAGAAATGTTATCAGGATAATTTTGACCTGCTTTAGATTCCTGATCGCTGTTATGGCCATAAAAAATAAGCTCATGTATTCAATCCTCCTGAGCCAATGTAAAAATGCCAGATGCGGCAGCACAGTCGAAGTTACAAATATTGCCGAAATAACTGAGACTAAGCCGATAAACCAGAACAAAGCGTATGAGCGGACTATTGCCATTTTATAAAGCTTCATTAATTTTGGAAGCTGGATTAATATCGCCAGTCCAAATCCCAAAGCAATAAAAACGTCTTCCAGTCTAATCGCAACATATGTTAGGGGGATACCGACAAGTGGAAACTTAGGATATAAAGGGATAAAAACCAGTAACCCCAGAAATATCCAGAAAAAGATTTTTTGCTCAAATACTTGCAAGAACTTTTGCATAAGTTAAACTTGGACCTCCTTTCCCTAAAAGTGCATAAACCACCATCCGTAAAAATACACTAATATAAATCAATAACTTTAATACCAATGAGGGGAATACTCCTAAATTCTTTCTATAAAACAAAATCAAATTACTGAATTCATTTTTCCACTGGTAAAATTTAGGATTTTTTGAACTAGCCCCGCTAATGTGCCTTACCTCAATACCGGGATCTATCATAATTTTAAAGCCTTTATTTAATGCCCGATAGCAGAAATCAACATCCTCAACATACATAAAGTAATCGGGACTTAAAAGTCCGACTTTCTCCAAAACTTCTTTTCTAATCATCATAAATGTTCCTCCCACCCAACCGACTTCCCTGGGCTTAAGGTAATATTCCCGGTCATTTCTGTGGAAATTTGATTTAATCCCGATACTTTCCAGATTAAAAAGCCACGACAAAAGAGCTACTCCAAACGGCAAATCTCCTCCATTCGACTGAAGCTTTAAGCTGGGATCAGTTAGTTTGCAACCGGCAATCCCGCAACCGGGATTCTGCTCCATAAATGTAACTATTTTTTCGACCGCATCGGGCGAAAATTCGGTATCCGGATTCAGAAGTAAATAATAATCACCTCTGGCTTTTTTTAAAATTTCATTTTGTCCTTTGGCAAAACCTAAGTTTTCTGCGGATTTGATTAGTTTCACTTTAGGAAATTTTTGGGAAACAAGCTCAGCCGACCCGTCAGCTGAGTTATTATCCAAAACCCAAATTTCCAGACCCGAAACAGCCTGCTGCCTGCTCAGATTCTTAAGGCATTTCTCCAGATGGTTTTTGGTATTAAAACTGACCATAGCGACAATTACTTTACTCATTTAAAGAGTTGCTCTTTCTTTCCAAATCTTTAAAGATAACCTGTATATTCCCAAAATTGAAACCCATATCCCCAGATAAACCAACAGCCTCCA
>DATDWU010000060.1:0-4651 GCA_035289525.1 Patescibacteria group bacterium
GGGCTTATTTCGTTTACTTTAATCTGATCCGATTCGGGAACCTTAGGCTGGTTACTGTTAGCTAAGAAGAATCCGGCCAAACCCGCACCAAGCAAGAACAGTGCGACTAATAATAAAGGAAGGGCAGATCCCCGTTGCATATTTTAATATTATCGCGACAAGTGACAAGTGTCAAAGAATATTTAAATTAGCGGGAGAAAGTTAACTTACCTATCATTTCTTCAATCTGTTTTGAGTAATCTTCCTTAGACGAAGCCGGGTCATTTCCGGTAGAAACACGGTGGGTAATGTTCAAAAGCGGGGTAGTCTTCGTGCACCATTGATATTTTGAATAACCGCCATCGCTTTTTTTAGATTTTGTAACAGCAACATTACCGATATTAACAACTTCCCCCACACATCCCGATACATCCTCAACTAAAACCGTAATGGGCTTGACTGAATAATTGCAGACAGTTTTTGAGTCAGCACTATTTTTAGGATCAAATTCCAGGCTTTTTGAATTAGAACAAGTTAAAAGTCCCCAATTCTTGGGATAACTTAGTTTAAAATTAGCTGCATCAAGAATCTTCCATTCCCCGGAAACTACCACCCCACCCTTGGATTCTCCGGTTTGAGATGCTTGGTTGGGAGAGGCTTGCGCTGAACGCTGTTGCACCGGTTGGGTCACAGAAGGATCAGGGATAATTTGCCGTTCCTGATTACCCACAGTACCGGCAGGCGAAACTTCAGCAATTGTTTCAACGGATGCCTGAGGTGATTGCCTGGAGGAAGAGACCCTGGTTTGAATAAATTTAACCAGATAATAAACCGAACCGACGATAATGGCTAAAATTATTAGTCCGACTGCGGCGGTAAAAACTAAACTGCGTTGTTGTTGTTCCACCAAGCGATTCTACCATAACTTGCAAATAATTTCTACTATGAGATTGATTGTTCTGCTGTCACCGTTCGAAACACTTACCTTGTGGCTTCGCTTACTCTAAGAGGAGCTTTGCCCGTTGTTTTATTGTGGCATTTCAGCAATCTGACAATGTAGCAATGAAACAATCTTTCAGTATAATGAGATATTATGGACCTTAAGATTCTTGACGAAAGTCATCAGGCGGAATATGACCATTTAGTTACCCATGTTATCCAGTCGTGGCGATGGGGGCAGTTTAGAAAATCTCTCGGCATTCCTTTATTACGTTATGGCTTATTTGACAACAATAAAATGGTCAAGGCATTTCAAATAAGCTTCCATAGAATTCCGCTTTTAAAGAAAAGCGTTGGATATCTGCCGAAAGGGCCTTTTCCGGATTCTGAGCTGGCCAAAGCCTTAAAAAAAATCAGCTGTGATAATAATTGCGCCTTTATTAAAACCGAGCCTGATATCGAAGCAGGAACAACCGGAAAAATTGACAGCCATTTTAAAAAATCCCTTAAACCGCTCTTTACTAAATACAACTTTATACTCGATCTTGCGGCTTCTGAAGAAGAATTGCTTAAAAATATGCATCAAAAAACCCGCTATAACATCCGGGTTGCTCAAAAAAGGGGCGTTAAGATCGATATCCGCAATGACGCCGAAGGATTGCAAGCCTACTTAAAGCTTTATTTTCAAACAACCCGGCGGCAAAATTATTTCGGACATAATGAGATTTACCACACCAAAGTCTGGGAAACTTTTGCCGAAACCGGCCAGGTTCAATTTGTTCTGGCCTCATTTGAGGGTAAGCCCTTAGTCGCCTGGATGCTGCTTATTTTTAAAGATACACTTTATTACCCCTATGGAGGGTCATCCCGTCTGCACCGCGATACTATGGCCTCGAACCTGGTTGCCTGGGAGGCAATAAAACTGGGTAAAAAATTGGGTTTAAAAAAATTTGACATGTGGGGAGCACTAGGGCCTGATGCTGACCCAAAGGATTCCTGGTTCGGTTTTCACAAATTTAAACAAGGCTATGGGGGCAGATTGGCCGAATATTTGAGTAGCTTTGATCTTGTGGAAAACCCGGTTTTATACTATGCTTTCAATTCTGTGGATAAATTTACAAAATTAAAAGTACTACTCCTTAAAGCACTGGGCCGATAATTTAATGGATAATATACTCATCTTGTCTTTAGGCTTGCTCGCAGGTTGCACATTGGCACTATCCTGGTTTGCAGGCTCGGACGCCCCCTATGTTCCCACTAAATTAGACCTGATTTCCAAAGTCCTAAAGGCCGCCGGAGTAAAAAAAAGCAAGGTATTTTACGAGCTTGGCTCGGGCGACGGCAGGGTAGTTATTGAAGCAGCCCTTTTGGGGGCAAAGGCCAACGGAATCGAGCAGTCTTGGCTGAGGGTTTGGTATTCACGCTATAAGTCGCGGCTGGCCGGGACCAATAAACAAACACACTTTTGCCACGGTAATATTTTTGACAGAAACTACTACCCGGCCGATATTGTCTACGTCTACCTTTTGAAGCCGGCTGTCGAGCGTCTGGAACATAAATTAAGAAAAGAATTGAATAAAGGAGCTATAGTAATTACTCAAACTTATCATTTCAAAAACTGGAAACCCTTTAAGAAAATGGGTGAAAAACATTCAGATTACAGACTGGGTGGAGACTTTCAGCTTTACCGGGTTTAACTCTTCCATCCCCGGTTAGGGTCTTTGCGCATTTCATCCGTTTCTGTCGGTCGGGCATAATCATCTTCCAACCGATAAGTATTTCCCAGTTCGGGCGTTGAGAACTCTAAAATATCACAGTCGGTAATAGCAAAGAGACGGTGTTTTTGTCCAATGGCACAGGTATATCCTTTGTTAGACTCAAATTCAACATTCTCCATTTCACCGCTCGCATTTTCAATAATTACTCCTCCTCTTCCCGAATACAATAAATAAGTTTCCTGTTTTTTATCATGAATTTGCAGGCTCTGTCTTTTTCCGGCATTGATATGCATAACCTTGCCTGTATAAGGTAACTCTTCCCGGGTGTAAATGAGCTCATAACCCCACGGTTTGTCCATTCTTTTTACATAAGGCTCGTGACTGAATTTAGATTTATCGACTGTCTTTAAGAATTCCTGAAGTGCCGGGTCGTCCATAGTCAGATTATATCTCAATAAATTCTTTAGGGCTATCCGTTAACTGCCTAATTCCATTTGACTCCAATACATATAAATCCTCAATCCTTACCCCGCCGAATCCGGGGATATAAATTCCCGGCTCAATCGAAAAAACCATTCCTTCTTTTAAAGTCTCTTGACTGTTTGGTGACAAATAAGGATGTTCGTGGACTTCAATGCCGATACCATGGCCCAAGGAGTGAGGAATTGACGGAAATCCCTGCCCTAAAATATATTGCCTTGCAGTCCGGTCAACATCTTTTGCCAAAACTCCCACTCCTGGGGCGGGATGTTGTATTTTCTTTTTCAAAAATTCCGCAGCTTTTTCCTGTGATTCCTTAACTGTTTGATAAATTTTTTTTTGTTTCTGGGAAGCCCTGCCAAAAACTACTGTCCTGGTCATATCCGAACAATAATTTTTAAACCTGACTCCAAAGTCCATGAGTACAAAATCGCCAGATTTTAATCTAGCTTCTCCAGTTTGATGGTGAGGAACAGCGGAATTTTCTCCAAAAGCTATGATCGTCTTAAAAGAAGACTCAAATCCCTGCACTCTAATAAAATTTTCTAGGTAATAAGCCAACTCTTTTTCAGAAATCCCGGCTTTAATTTTGGTCAGTATAAACTTAAAAGCTAAATCACCGATTTCGCAGGCTTTTTCAATTAGACTGACTTCTGCATCAGTTTTCAGACTGCGCTGCTGATGAAATTTAAAATCTTTTAAAAATCTGATAACTTTTTTAATTTGTTTAAACTCCGAAACTTTTAAATCATCCTCTTCTATTCCTAATTTTGTAATCTTCAAGTTCCCAGTCTCTTCTTTAAGTAAATCTTTAAATTTTTTGCCCCCGCCAATTTCTACTAACCGAAAGTCAGGGAGTAATTTTTTAACAGCTTCTGAATATCTGCCATCGGTAAAAATAAGCTGTTGTTGTGGAGTTATTAAAAGAAAGGCTTCCCGTTCTTCTGTAGAAAAACCGGAGTAACCAGTCAGATAAGTAATATTGGCAACTCTGGAAATTAAAACTGCGTCAACTTTTTGGGGTTGTATTTCCAACTGCAAATTTTTCAGGCGCACACCAGAAACCATGAAGCAATTTTAAAGGAAATTCAAAAAGAATCAAGGAGGACTAATCGGTTTTACCGGTAATAAGAGCATCAATTACATCATGCGGCAAAGCTGCAGCGTTTAACAAAGCTTTACGGACCAACCCTCCTGCTTCACTACCGATCTCATCACCGGCTTTTAGAGTTCCGATTACCGCTTCTTTGGCCAAAGTTCCAGAATCACTACCAATATCTCCTGCAGCTTTAATAGCACCTGAAACAGCTGATACTGCTGCTGCTCCAACATCCCCGCCGATATGGGAAACGCCCTGAACCGCGCCGTGTGCCGCTTCTTCAACCGCGCCTTCCAAACTGACCCCTGCCTCTTTTGCCCCTTCAATTGCACCCGTTACCAAACCGGTCGTTGCTTCTTCAACCGAAACTCCTGCACCTGACGCCGCACCTATTCCCTCGGAAACCACATTACCGATCGCCGATACTGCTGTCGCA
>DATDWU010000061.1:0-13120 GCA_035289525.1 Patescibacteria group bacterium
GGGATTTTTAATATGGGTATCCGGTTCATTTAAGGCAATTAAAGCCAGCTGTAAGTATTGGATGTATCCTCCGGTCAGGTTGATTAGTTCGGCCTCGAGTTCTTCGGAAATATGCAGGCCAAATCTTTTAATATAGGCATCGCAAATTATTTTTAGATCGGCTCTGCCTGCCGGCTCCAGGAACATTTCGGATTCAGCCAGAGATAATGAAGTATGGGAAAAAACTTTTGGGGAGATGGAGTTTAAGCCTCGTGAGGTAGTAAATACAAAGGCTAATTTGTTATTAGTTGCATCTTTAACTCCTTCCAAATTAGCTATAAATTCAGCAGATGCAGCTTCTGATATTCTGTCAAAGCGGATAAAGAAGATAGTCGGGTAAACCCCCTCCTCGAGTATCTTATTTAAAGCTTTTTTGATATTTTCTATTAGCAGGAATAAGCTTTTCGATTGGATTCCGTCCAGGAATAAAGTTTCGATATATTTTTTAGTTTTAGGATCAAATTCCCCACCGGCAACTGAATCTGAGATCCTTTTTAAAGTTAAAACCCAAAAAGGAAAAACTGTCCGCTCGACCAGATCATTTAAATCGACAGGGATAAAAAGATGGCCTGGTTTGCCGGTAAACCTGGCTTTCAGTTTTTTATGGTAAAGAAAAAACCTTAAATAATTCGAGATTCCAACCCGGCGCATACCAATAAAAACCACGCTATCGCGTTTGTTCAAATGTTCGGACAGCTCTTTGGTTAAATCTTTTCTAAAGTCCTCCGGATATGTTTGCTCTATGACCTCAAATTCCATTGGGCAATTTTATAGCCTGGTTGACTTTTTAGCAAATCCTGACTAATATTTAGCTTAATAATTACCCCCAATGAACTTGAGAGTGAGGGGGTTTTTACGTTTTCAGCGAAGCCGGTACTTGTGTTTAAATCTATGAAAAACGATCAACAGAAACAACAAAAAATTCAGATGTGGACAGAAAAATTGGCGGCTCTGGAGAAAGAGTATCTGTCCGTAATGGAGCAAAGAGGGGAGGCCGGACAGATGGGGGATTTAACTGAAAATGCGGCATACCAGATGTTAACCGAGCAGGGGGAGGTTTTATCGGCCCGTATTGGTGAAACCAAAAAAATAATTAAAGATTTAGGCGGGGACCCGGATGCAAATAAAACTTAGCCTTCACAAGCTTCTTAGTTCCGTGTAGACTCAGAATAACTCTCTTATGGCAGAAGGTTCAGCTGATTCTGAAGTTATAGCTAATTTAATTCCAAAATCAGAAAAATTAACTCTTATTCCTAATGATCTTTTTGAAGCTGATCCGGTTGCAGAGCAAAGGAGGCCTGCAGCTCTGGGAGGCATTCCTTATTATAATCTAGATACTTTAGTTAACGGATTTCCTCTTATAGAAAGGTTAGGCGAGATTAAAGAAATGGATGCTATCAAAACATTTGCGGGTAAGGAGAATGTTATAAGAATAAGATTAGGCAGCATAGATATGGTTTTAAAAGTTTTAGGACCAACCTCTCCCGAGCAGCTAGAAAGCTATGGTAAATTACCTGAATGGGAAGATGATGGACTCTACGAGGGATTTATTGTTCGGCAAGCGGCCGGAATGAATGTTGCTCACTATCTCGATCCTGAATTGGTTGATGCACCAATTGGAGTATTTACTTATAGAGGTAAGCCTGCTGCTTTTATGATTCCACATATTGAAGGGATTCCGCAACAAGTCGGGGGAGCGGAATATGTTGCTTACCCGGTATCTCAAGATGAACAACGAGATTGGGATATTATGGCTGGGAGACTCAAACCAGCTGATATGACCCCCGAAGAAGATGAAAATAGAATAAAAAGAGATAATTATAGAGTTCGTATTAAAAATTTAAGAAGAGCGGGGATAGTTATCGATGATGCAGATCCTGCAAGTAACGCTATTGTAACAGGAGCAAAAGTTGTTTGGACAGAAACACCTTATACGGACAAACTTTCAGGGGAGCAAAGAATGTCTAGGAACTATCACTATGAGGATATTAAACCCGGCAACCCTCGGGGGATTAAATTAATTGACCTAGAAGTAAGATCTAGGCATTTAAATAAGCCCCTCAGTCAATGGTCTGTTCCAAAGAGGTAATTTTTGTTCCTTATCCCTTGTATTTATTTCAGCTTCAGATTACACTACTTACGAATAAATTCGCTGCGAGTGTAACCACTCGTAAGCTAATTTTGGCAATCAATGTTTGCAAAATTAGCAACGATTGGTATAAAATATCTCGCTATGGCTGTTACAACCAAAACCAAAAGAGATTTTCCTTTAGGGCTCATTAGAAATATCGGAATCATTGCCCACATTGATGCGGGTAAAACCACCACAACCGAACGTATTCTTTTTTACACCGGACGTACCTACAAAATCGGTGATATCGACGAGGGAACTACCACCACCGATTGGATGGATCAGGAGCGTGAGCGCGGTATTACGATTGTTTCGGCGGCGGTCACAACTTTCTGGACTCCCAAAAGCGGTCCCTACAAGGATCAGGAATTCCGGATCAATTTAATTGATACTCCCGGACACGTTGATTTTACAGTTGAAGTTGAGCGCTCCTTGCGGGTTTTAGACGGGGGAGTAATTGTTTTAGATTCGGCTTCCGGAGTTCAATCCCAAACCGAAACTGTCTGGAGACAGGCTGATAAATACGGTGTGCCTTTGATCGCTTTTTCCAACAAAATGGATGTTTTAGGTGCTGACTTTTTGGGCACTATCCAGTCCGCCCGTGACCGTTTAGGCGCTAACGCCCTTCCTTATAATTTACCGATCGGTTCGGAGAATGATTTTAAAGGCATTGTTGATTTGTTGACCCAAAAAGCCTGGGTGTGGTTAGGTGATGAAACGGGAGCCAAATTTGAGGAACGGGAAATTCCGGCCGACATGCTTGATGAGGTAAAAAAGCACCGGGAAAAACTGGTCGAAGAAATTGCGGCTACGGATGAAGTGTTAATGGAGAAATTCCTAAACGGTGAAGAGATTTCGATTGAAGAACTTAAAATAGCTTTAAGAAAAGCCGTCATTACCAAACAGATCGTTCCGGTTATGGCCGGATCTTCTCTTAGGAATAAAGGCGTCCAACCCATGCTTGATGCCGTAATGGAATTTTTACCTTCACCTTTGGATATCCCGGCAGTTAAGGGTAAAAATATTCAGACAGGTGAGGAAATTTCCCAATCCAACACTAAAGATGCGCCTCTTGGGGCACTGGCATTTAAAATCCAGATTGATCCGCACGTTGGACGGTTAACTTACGTTAGGGTTTATTCAGGGACTTTAAAGGCGGGAAGCACGATTTACAATTCAACCAAACAAATCAAAGAACGGGTGGGCCGGGTGCTTTTAATGCACGCCAACGATCGTGAAGAAATCGACGAAGCCTATGCCGGGGAAATTGTCGCCGTAGTCGGCCTTAAAGATACAATCACCGGAGATTCAATTGTTGATGAGGGGAATCCTTTGGTATTGGAATCGATCAACTTTGCCGAACCGGTTATTTCGCTGGCTATTGAACCTAAAACCAAATCCGACCAGGAAAAATTAGGTCTGGCTTTACAAAGATTAGCTGAGGAAGATCCGACCTTCCGGGTTAAATCCAACCCGGAAACCGGACAAACAATCATTTCCGGAATGGGTGAGCTTCATCTGGAAATTATTGTCGACCGGATGAAGCGGGAGTTTAAAGTTGAAGCTAACGTCGGCGAACCGCAGGTTGCTTACAAAGAGACAATTACCCAGTCTGCCACAGGAGAGGGTAAATACATCCGTCAAACCGGAGGACGCGGCCAATACGGCCATTGTCTGCTTAGAATTGAGCCGCTTGAAAGGGGTCAGGGTCGTGAGTTTGTTTCGGAAATTGTTGGCGGCGCGATCCCGAGAGAATTTATTGCACCTATCGAAAAAGGTGTCATTGAAAAAGAAGACACCGGAATATTGGCCGGCTTTCCGGTGGTGGATATCAAAGTTACGGTTTATGACGGATCTTTCCATGATGTTGATTCATCGGAAATGGCATTTAAGATCGCCGGGTCGTTAGGGTTATCCGAAGCTGCAGCTAAAGCGGGATTAATTTTGCTTGAGCCGATTATGAAGGTCGAGGTTTCGGCTCCGGATGAATTCATGGGGGATTTAATCGGTGACTTATCTTCTAAACGGGCCCAGATCCAGGGAACGGAAAAACGGGGAAATGCCACGATCATCAACGCTTTAGTGCCGCTGGCAGAACTTGGCGGTTACATTACAGCTATCCGATCGATGTCCCAGGGCCGGGCTACAGCTTACATTGAACCATCCCACTATGAACCTGTCCCCTCCCAGATTACCCAAAAGGTAGTCGCCGCTTCAGGCTTCACCGGCCGCGTTGAACACTAAACTATAAGTTGACTTTTTATATTAAGATCATATAATTCCTACTTATGGCTGGAGAATTTTTTGAAGCTGCGAGAGGGTTCTCCCCTCCGGTCAATCTTACCGGAATACTCAGGGAGAGGACGCAAGGACTGTGTGCAGCGATGGTCATTGATCAGATATGGCATGGGCCTGATGAATCTCCCAGCCGATTTGAAGCAGGGAAGGCATTGGAAGAATACCAGTCTCAAAGAAGTCGTGGGGTTGAGGATGTTGATTTATGGGATGCAGAATGTGCTTTAGTAGATTTATTCGGCAGGTCAGCTGGTGCAGTTTATAATGAGTTCCAAAGATATGAACCAAGGCGGAGGTTAGCGGCTTTAAGGAGAGAAATTCCTGGTATTAATATCGATTTAATAGCTTTAACTCGTCAAGTTCCTAGAAGTTTACCCAGATTTAACCTTCCAGATATTGTAGCTGATTCTGATGAGGAACAAATAAAGCTTGCTCAAGGGGTAAGCCCTGCTAGTTTTTGGAGTCATCACATACACGGCAGAGTACAGTCTGCTTATTTATTGGTAGATATTTCAGAGCAAACCAGCATTGAATTAGATCGATCTTCAGTTGAAAGAAGCCAAACTTTGACCGCTTTGCTAGCCGCAGATAGGTATCAAACAGCAAGCCAAACAGCACCACAAGGACCTTGGTCTTGGAAGAAAACAGGCATAGGTTTGGATGAGAGTGGTTGTGAAGCATATCTTAGAGCAGTTCACGCATTTAAATGGGCTGATCCGGAGGCAATAAAGAATGGTTGGCTCTCGCAATTAGCAGATTTAACAGGCAGATTAGCTTCTAATTTTAGGGCTATTGAGGGAATAAAACGGTTAGGATCAAACTAGTGTTTGATCAGCTTTCTTCTTACTAGCATTAGTTGGAAATGGTTACAATACTAAGCTATAGCGTATTTTTGTAACCAAAATAGCCTCAAAATTTGATCTTAAATTTTCTTATTGTCTTTCTGTACAGAATTCTGTATTATTGATTCATGACCAGAACACTTCCAATTACTGAAGCCAGAATTAATTTACCAACACTTGTGGATAATGCTAAGAAAAAACTGGATGAGTACATTATTACAGTTAAAGGTACTCCCGCTGCTATCTTATTATCAATTGATGAATATGAATCTTTAAGAGAGACTTTGGAAATTATGTCAGATAAAAAGTTAATGAAAGAACTTAAAGAAGCTGAGAAAGAAATTGAACAAGGTAAAGGTATCCCTTGGGAGCAGGCTAAAAAAGATCTTGGCTGGGAAGACTAATGTTTAAATTGATTATTGCTCCAAAAGCTTTGAAGAATCTTAAACTGATCTCCAGAAAACATCATATTCAGTCTATAAAGGAAATCTTCAATGAAATCAAAGAGGATCCTTTAATAGGCAAGCCGTTGGAAGATGAGTTAAAACACAAATATTCTTATCATGTCAGTGTTTATAGAATCATTTACAAGATAGACTGGAAAGATAAAATTGCTAACATTCTCAAAGCAGATCATAGAGGGGTAGTTTATAAAAAATGATTCCGGAGGAAGTTTTAAACAGATTAGGACAGGTTTTGGCTAATGTTGTAGCTAAAGTTTCTTTTATGCTTTGGCAAAAGGAGGAATTTAGGAAGCTGATCGATTTTGACAAAATCTCTCAGACCGAGCAGGACCGGATTTTTAATGAACTGGAAGTCTCATTCCTTGGCTTATTCTATCTTTACCTTGAGAATTTATCCTCCCAGCTTAAAGACCAGGAGGAAAAAACTTTGGTTGAGCAACTTAAGCCGGCTTTGAAAAAAGGTTTTATCTCCCTGTATGAGGATTTAAAAATTGAAAAAAAGTTTATTGATATCTGGAAAGAGTTGATTAATATGCGGTTTGGGGAGTACGAAAAAGATTTCAAGCTGCTCATGAAAGAAGGGAAGAAGATTAAGAAGATGAAAGATGATGAAAAACTTAAGCTTTTTTGGGCTAGAATTGAAACAATAACTCTGGCCTGTTTGCAGCATATAAGACGGGGAAAATTAGACCACAAGGATCCGCTAAGAAAATATTTACAAGATTGGGTGGTGAATGTTGATAAAATTTATACAGATGCTATCAAAGAATTAATATTTAAACCGGTGGCTTCGTCTTAATCTCGCACAGGCCTCACCGGCCGCGTTGAACATTAAATCCAGAATACCTACCCGTTAAATTGACAAAGCAGTAAAATTATCCTATAATATGCAATATGAGCAAAGAGATTAGACCCGGTTTAGTTGAAGGTCGTGAATTGATTCAAACAGCTGTAGTTGTGCCAGTTGCAATCGTTGGTACGGGATTTGCAGCTTTACTAAGTGGCATGTCCGGTGAACAGGCACTCTACCTTATGGGATGTACTTTTTTTGGTATGGGAGGTGCAATAAATATGGCCCTTGATGAAACCCGAGCCAATATAGCCAGGAGATATGGAGATACTGTGAATGTAGATGCAATGAGAGCCAGCAGACGCGCATCGGTATTTTGTTTAACAGGGTCACTCGCCTCTGCAGGAGCTTTGGCGGTAACTAGAGATATGGCTATATCAACAGGAGTTGGTATTGCAGTATCAAGCGCTCTAACCTTGTTGAGCGTTGGACGAAGAGTTTAACTTTTGAGCTCAAAATCAGGATATTGCATTTTTTTGGAGAATTAGGTAATATTCCTTTACCAGCTTGAGTACAGCTGGATTTTTATGCCTCGGAGCGAAATCTGAAGTATAAACATTTAAGTATTGCTTTTTAGAGTAAATCTAATTAAAATACCTACACACAAAAAATATGGCAGATAAATTTGACAGATCAAAACCGCACGTAAATATCGGAACCATGGGTCACGTTGACCACGGTAAGACTACCTTAACTTCAGCTATCACTAAAGTTTTAGCAGACAAAGGTCAGGCCGAGTTTAGAGCTTACGACCAGATCGACGGAGCTCCTGAAGAAAAAGCCCGCGGAATCACAATTAATATTTCCCACCAGGAATACCAGACAGATAAAAGGCATTATGCTCACATCGACATGCCTGGACACGCTGATTACATCAAGAACATGATTACCGGTGCGGCTCAGACAGACGGTGCGATCCTTGTGGTATCTGCTCCGGACGGACCGATGCCTCAGACTCGTGAGCACTTGTTACTCGCCCGCCAGGTTGGAGTTCCGGCTATTGTGGTTTACCTTAACAAATGTGACATGGTTGATGATGCCGAACTTTTGGATCTGGTTGAAGAGGAAGTTAAAGATCTGTTGAAGAAATATGAATTCGATCCTAACTCACCTATTATCCGCGGATCGGCTAAAAAAGCATTGGAAGGCGATGCGGAAGCAGTTAAATCAATTGAAGATCTGATGAATGCGGTCGACGAATGGATTCCGACTCCTGTCAGGGATAAAGATAAGCCGTTCTTGATGGCTGTTGAAGACGTTTTCTCAATCAAAGGCCGGGGAACTGTTGTGACCGGAAGAATCGAAAGAGGCGTTGTTAAGATTAACGAAGAAATTGAAATTGTCGGAATCCGCCCCACTACTAAATCGGTTGTAACGGGAATCGAAATGTTCCATAAATTACTTGATCAGGGAGAAGCCGGAGACAATGCCGGAGTATTACTTCGAGGTATTGAAAAAGACGATGTTGAAAGAGGACAAGTCTTAGCTAAACCGGGTTCAATTACTCCTCACGCTGAATTTGAAGCTGAAATTTACATCTTAGGCAAAGACGAAGGTGGAAGACACACCCCGTTCTTTAAAGGATACAGACCACAATTTTATGTCCGAACCACTGACGTTACCGGTGAAGTTGTGCTTCCTGAAGGCGTTGAGATGGCTATGCCGGGAGATACAACTAAGATTAACGTAAAACTTATTACTCCCGTAGCTATGGAAGAAGGCTTAAGGTTTGCTATCCGAGAAGGTGGTAAAACTGTTGGAGCAGGAGTTATTACCAAAATTATTTCCTAAAAAGAGGTAATTTGGTGTACAAACAGGGCCCAAAAGGCCCTTTTTCTGTAATTGGAGTATAATTGTACTTTGAAAGGGGAATATGGCCAAAGGACGCATAAGAGTTAGATTAAAATCTTTTGATTATCGAGTACTTGATGCTACATGCGAGCAGCTGCTTGATACTGCACTTCGTACAGGCGCAAAGATCGCCGGGCCAATCCCTTTACCTACAAAACGAAGCGTAATAACTGTTGGAAAATCCACCTTCACCGACAAAAATTCCCAGGAAGCATTCGAAATTAAAGTTCACAAAAGAATAGTTGAGATTATAGAACCGACAGACAAAACTATTGATTCCCTCATGCATTTAGAGTTACCTGCAGGGGTGGATATTGAAGTTAAAATGTAATCTCCTAATTTAGGGAGAGTAACCCAAAAGTAATATAATCTTGTTAGATATTATTAGAGAACCTGGCTTTAAGAGAAGGAAGCATCCGCTAATTACTCTAGCAGAACCCTTTTATAAAGCTACAGGATATGAAATCCCGGACCAAGTAAGTATGTGGAGTTTAGAAAATTGGGAAGCTGTAAGATTTAGAAGATTTCGAGGCAGATTTCCCGATATGCCAGAGACAATGTGTGTTGATTTAGTTCCGCATAGCTTATTCCGTTTTATGCTTCAACATACTTTTAGTGAGCACGACGAGATGAGAAGAGCTTTTAGAGCAGCAGAAAGGGCAGGTTTAGAAAATGCTGAGGCTGTAAGACGCGCTAGTACAGAAGAGTTGATGAGACTAGGGAAGAATATTGGATTCTTCTTGGCTGAAGGATTGGGTCGTATTATTGAGGGTAAAATAGTGACTGAACAGTCGTCTCGAGATTACTCATTAATGAAGGTTTAGATAACATTCCCGCCAGGGTATCTAAAGGTTGCAATCGTGCGTGGCCTTGTGGTAAACTTCCTAAACTACATGCATAAAAGCTTGTTGATTTAAAGAAAAAATACTTTTCAGTTAGTCGCGCGTCCGAATTAGACTAAGATACGGCGATTGCATAAGGGCGATTTACTGAAGTGAGTACCGGGAGACCGGACTCACTTTTTTCTTGTTTAAAAAATGTTAAACACACTACTTGGTATAAAAAAGGAAATGAGTTCAGGTTATGATACCCGGGGCCGCCGTGTTGCAGTGACGAAGATTACGGTTTCGCCAAATTTTATAACCCAAGTTAAGACTGTTGAAAAAGACGGATACGCGTCAGTTCAGGTTGCCACAGGGTCTAAAAAATCAGTTAAAAAACCACAGAAGGGGCATTTTAAAAAAGCCGGTGTTTCCGAAACTTTAAGATTTGTTAAGGAAACCAGAACCACTGCGGATGAAACCCTGACAGCCGGAACCGAAATCGCCATCAGTAAAGTGTTAAGAAAAGGCGATGAAGTTAAAGTTACCGGAACCGAAAAAGGCAGAGGTTTTCAGGGAGGAGTCAGGCGTCATGGATTCCACGGCGTCGGGATGAGAACACACGGACAATCAGACAGGCAGCGCGCACCCGGATCAATCGGAACGGGTACAACTCCGGGCAGGGTTTTGAAGGGCAAAAGAATGGCCGGCCATATGGGTGCAGAAAAAGCCACGACCCGCGGACTTGAGGTTATCGAGATAGACAGAACAAATAATATTGTCAGCATCAAAGGCGCCGTTCCCGGTCCTTACGGAGGATTGGTAATGATTACTAAAACCGGAGTTATCAAAGGTTACACTCCCCCGCCGGAGGAGAAAGAAGATGAGGAAGAAGTAGCATCTGACAAAGAACAGATGGCAGCAGGAGACAGCGCTGAAGTGCCTGCGGAAGTTGAAAAGACTGAAGAAACAAAGCAAGAAGAATCCGCCTCCGCGCAAGCTCCGGCGGACAAAGAAGGAGAAGAAAATGCCAACAGTTAAAAAAGTAACAAGTAACAAGAGACAAGAGACAAGTAAGACAGAAAAAAAAGTTAAGACTGAAAAAGTTGAAGCAGAAATTAGCAAACAAGCTATTAAGCAAAGCTTGCCAGTTGCTGAAGCAACAGGTAAGCTATCAAGCAATGCAGCGATAAAAAGTAAAAAAGCTCAATCGCTCAATAGCTCTATAGCTAAAAGCTCACTTTCTGTTCCTGTTTATTCCCTTTTAGGAAAAGCAGCCGGTAGTTTGGATTTGTCGAAATCGGTTTTTGGAGTCGAAGTCAATAAAGCTTTGCTCAACCAGGCTCTCCGGGTTTATCTGAACAACCAAAAAGGTCATTTTTCCAATACTAAAACCCGCGGGGAGGTTGAAGGGTCAACCCGCAAAATTTATAAACAAAAAGGTACCGGACGGGCCCGCCACGGCGGAATCAGAGCCAATATCTTCGTCGGCGGAGGAATAGCCTTGGGTCCCAAATCCAGACAAGTTATTCTTGAACTCCCCAAAAAAATGAAAAAAGCCTCTTTGATCTCCGGTCTCTCCCAAAAACTCTTAGATAAACAAGTATTCGGAATTTCAGGTTTAGAAAAAATTAGCGGCAAAACTTCGGAACTGGCAAAATTTATTAAAGCCATAGAGAAAAAATCAGCCTTAATCGTCACCGATAAAGTTTCGGATTTGGCACAAAGGGCGGCATCCAACTTAAAAACAGTCGGTTTAATTACGGCTGCCGAACTAAACACTTTAGAGGTCATTAAAGCCCAAAGTTTAATTTTTACTAAGGAAGCGGTGGAGGAACTGGAATCAAGAATTATGAAGCATGAATCAAGGAAGAAAGGAGCTACAAAGCTATCAAGCAATTAAGCTATTGAGTTTTGCTTAATAGCTGCATAGCTAATAACTAATTATGACAATCATATTACGGCCTTTAATAAACGAAAAGTCCATGGGTTTGACAAAAGCCGGTTTCTATACCTTTGAGGTCGGTAAAGGCGCAACTAAAGATCAGATCGCCAAAGTTGTGGCCGATAAATTTAAAGTTAAAGTATTGGCTGTTAAAACCTTAAACCGGGCCGGAAAAACCCGGATGCAACGGACAAGGAAAGGCTATTTTAAAATGGCCGATTTAAGGAAGGCCATTGTTAAAGTCGGAAAGAATGATAAAATTGCCATCTTTGAACACAGCGCGCCTGAGGAAGCGGTTGTGACGACTGCAGAGGGTGAACCGGTATCCCAGATCAAAGAGAAAAAGAGTCTGCTCCGCGGGACAAAAGTCAGGATTGAAAAGGCGGCTGAGTCGGTTGGAGATGATAAAAGAAAGCTGGCCAGAATGGAAGACCATACCAGTTCAACCAAAGTCAGTGACAAGCCTAAGAAGAAAGGAGCAAAGTAAAAGATTAGTGAATTGAAGATTGGTTAATTAGATAAATTATCTGATCTTTAATTAACTAATTCACGAGTCATTATTATGCTAATAAGTTATAAAGAAAAAACCCAAACCCGCAGGTTTGCGTCAAAGTTATTTAAACCAAAGAAAAATTTTGCCTCACCGGCCGGTTTAAAATCGCTGCTGCCTAAAAAAAGCGGGCGCTCGGGAGGAAAAGTTACAGTCCGCCATCAGGGAGGCAGACATAAAAGGTATTACCGGGAAATAGATTTTAAAAGGAATAAATTTGATATGAAGGCGGTTGTTGAGGCTTTGGAATATGATCCGAACCGGAATGTTGAAATTGCTCTTTTGAAATACGAAGACGGGGAAAGACGGTTTATCCTGGCGCCTAAAGACCTTAAAGTCGGGGATGAAGTTATTTCGGGAGATAAAGTTGAAGTTAAACTGGGGAATGCTTTAAAGCTCGGGAATATGCAGATCGGGACAGTGGTTCACAATGTAGAGCTTACTCCGGGCAAGGGCGGGCAGCTCGGGAGAAGTGCCGGAACCAGTTTGATAATCCAGGCTAAGGAAGGCCAGGATATTCATGTTAAAATGCCCTCCAGCGAAATCCGGATCATCAGCCGCGAGGCGATGGCGACAGTTGGTGCCTTAGGAAACGAAGACTGGAAAAATATTGAGCTGGGCAAAGCCGGACGCAAACGCCACATGGGTATCAGGCCGACTGTCCGAGGTGTAGCTATGGATCCGAATTCCCATCCTCACGGAGGAGGAGAAGCCAAGTCCGGAGTCGGAAGAAAAAGCCCGATGACGGTTTACGGCAAAAAAGCTGTTGGAAATACACGTAAGAAAAATAAATGGACAGATAAATATATTTTGAAAAGGAGAAAGAGTTAATATGGGCAGAACAGTTTGTGAAATTATTCTAAATAATAGTATCTCTTTGGTTACCCATGACGGAGGGTATACGAGAGTATATGCTGATCAGTCAGGAAAGGTATTTGAACAAAAATGGCACACGGGCAGTACTCAACAGGCTCTATCTTCGCTCCCAAGAGCGAATGGTGAAACAATTGGCCTGGGACCAACAGTATTAACGTTTGGCCAAGATTTACGGCCATTAGCTGGGGTTAATATAAAGGGTCCTTTTGCAACAGTGTGGGGAGAAGTGCAAGAAAGCACACTTCGTCTCAGAGGCCCAATCGCTAAGAGGGTAAGATACCAAGAAGGAGATAAATAATGTCAAGAAGTTCTTATAAAGGTCCTTATGTGGACGCAAAATTATTGAAAAAGGTGCAAGCTCAGAAAGCTCCGGGCGGAACAAAAACCGCTATAAAAACCTGGGCCAGAAGATGCGACATTCCGCCGGAATTTGTCGGACACACTTTTTTGGTACAT
>DATDWU010000062.1:0-10515 GCA_035289525.1 Patescibacteria group bacterium
TGTTAGTATTTTACAATATTTTCCTAACTACATCAAACTATAGGATTATTAAGTAATACGTAATAATTTAATTATTAGAGTGGAAAGTTTCAACTTAGATATTTTGCGCTTCAAGATTTTCTCTGATTCTGTTAAAATTCAACTCGTAATGCCGGGTCGTCTAATGGTAGGACTTCTGACTTTGGATCAGAGTATTCTAGGTTCGACTCCTAGCCCGGCAGCTTTTTCTTAGTATGCGCAATTGATTAAGTCAGAACTTTTTTAGTGAGAGTCGATTGACATCGTTTTGATAAAGTACTATCATCGCCTCAATGCTTGGGTTTTTCCCAGGTTTTTTACTACTATGTCACTTACATCAGAAAATATGGAATCAAGAGCAGGTGTTTTGAGCCATACTATTTACCGGGATATACCAAGAATGGATGATAGTCAGCTGGAAAGATATATGAGGATGGTATTTACAGGAGAAAGAGATTTAGCGTTTCTCCCCGAGCCCTTCTGGGACGGCTACTGGTTTGAATTTGGCACACATGGACGTAGTAGTGATGGAAGAGTACCAAATAGCCCGGCAGTTTTTCTTGCAGGTATGCATGACACTTTAGGAGCGGTTGCAAGAGGAACATTCACAATTGGAGCCCCAGGTGAAGAACAACCTGATTTTTCTTACAGGCCAAGCTTTAGAAGAACTTTAGATGGAATACTTGATGAGTGTGCTTCTATACCGGATACTCCAACCCCAAAACAAGTTAGCCTAGCTGGTTATGCCGTAGAAGCTGTAGGCGCTATTCAGTCTATTGAAACTTTTAATTTTCCATATCTGCATCAAAGAGCACTCTCATCAGAACAACGAAGAGTAGACCAAAGAGAATTAGCAGCAATCCCCAGTAGTTACCCGGACCATTTGCGCCAGGACTTACAGGCTTTAAGAGCAGAGGGACCAGTTTTATTAGCCAAAGCTAAGAGATTAATAGCGAGTGGCAGATTCGGCGAATTGAAGCTTGAATACTAGATCCTCTATAAAAAATTCCAACATAGTCAACTATTGCCGGCAAACTAAGATATATATTTCAGCCTCCAGAGCGTTTAAAGAATTCATCTTCGTTTAGTTTTTTGGAAATTACCTAATATCCTTCAGTTTTTTTAACCATCATCTTGCCCGATGCTTGGGTCTGACCGGATTTTGGTATTGTCTGGTATGCAAGTTAATTTTTTTACATACTGATAGCCTTAGTGGGTATGGGCGTAATTGTTAGCGTTTGGAAGTAATTTTTTTAAAACCCCAAAAAATGGTTGCGGTTAGAACAAGGGAGATTAGGGCGGAGACGGTTAGAATTTTCCAGTCCGGCAATGCAGTTATCGGGTTTTGGTTGCCAGTTGTGTCAGAGTAGGCGTTTTTATCCGAAAGTTGGACAAAGCTATCAGCAATAAAACCGTCTTTTGTTTTGACGCGGAGTAAAGGAAAAACCGCATAAGGGTTTTCTTTATAGAGGTATGTGAATGTTTTATAGTTTTTTGAAGTCTGGTCACCCAAATCCCAAAAATACTCGGTAATTTCCGAAGATCCGGCATCAGATTTTGATGCATCAAATGTAACTTCTTTTTTAAAATCAACTTCAAGCACATCAAGAAGAGGATCCCCCGATTGCTTACCGCTTATCTCAATGACAGCCTTAGGCAATCTATAATCTTTGTTTGGTAAAATATTGATTGCAGTGGTTTGTAGGAGTTGGGGTTCAAAACCTTCCCCGCTGTCGGCTTTAATGCTTAAAAAGTAAGTGCTCGGTTTGGTATAAGTATGAGTGTTCTTTAGCCCCTGCGCAGTTACCCCGTCTCCAAAATCCCAAATAAACTTGGTTTTTTCAACTGTTTCTTTCGGTACAGGCAAAGCTGTTTCATCTATCAAAAATTCCAAATTCTCGCCAACAAAATGCTGACCGTTTGCCAAATCCTGCGGCAGTTCGAAATCGTCAAGAGAAGTTGATGGGACCGGATAATAATCGGTAAAAACACCGTTGACTTTAAAATAAGGCGGTTGGCCAATAGAATGAGCATCGGTTAACCTGGGTAGTAAGAGACAAGCAGTAAAAAATAGAGCTACCATTACGAATTTCATAACTATTTTTTGGCCCGGGATTGTTTAATCAGCGCGAAGATAAGAAATCCCAAAACTACGAAAGCTCCCAGTAAATGGATTGTGTGTTCAGATATCCATTTGCCGGCAGAAAAACTGGCAGCCATGGGTGTTGCAGAAGGCTCGGGCGCTTTAACCTTTTCGCTTACCGAGACATCATAAGAAAATGCAAAACTTTCGTAGCTGCTATCATCTTTTGGTTCGCCTGAAACGGTAAGTTTATAGTTACCCGGTTTAGGAAAAATATAATTAGTCTTGGAAACGAGTTTGTCCGATTCAGATAAATAGGTTAACGAATTTTCGGATAATTTTTCTTCACCGGAGTATATTGCTAAGTTACATAAACAACTCTCCAAGCTAAAAAGGCCTTCGGTGTCTTTAAATTCTAGGATAATAGTGCTTGGCTCGCCGGAGAGGGGTTGATCTCCAGGTTCAATATGCATTAGTGCTCCGACTTTATTTTCAGACTTAACAACATGGGCGGATAAATTAACCGGGTAAACGAATAAAAATATTGCCAAAAAAATCAAAAATTTCTTCATGGGTTATGCTACCTTAACTGTAAAATCTGCGGTTATTAAGTTATTATCTGGATTAAACTGGGCAAATAAGCGGTAAATTCCCGGTTTTATCGGTCCATAAATCCCGGCCGGCATAAATACAACTTCCGGTCCGCCGCTATCCCCAGGATTGATTTTATGAGAGGGCATCGGATGAACGTGCAGGTAGTCGTAACTATCCTGTTTAATCATGACTAAGTGTCCAAAGGTTCCAAGGTAAGGCATGAGCGTTTTTGACGGATTGCCTTGCAGGTCCATGATTTTAAAAGTTATTGTTTGGTCACCAACAGACATACGAGAGGCTTTAAGGGGTTTTTCAAAATTTAAACCAATTTTATATTGGCCGAAATCTTTCTCTAAAACCTGATCCGCAGTTTGGTCGGATTGTTCAGCCGATCCTTCACCAACTATAACATTGAAAGCAAATTGCTGTTCAATCGCGCCGGTAGGTTGGAAGTCCAGATAAATATGATATCTTCCTATCTTTGGAAAGACGGGCTCAATTTCAAATCCGCCGTTATTAAACTCAGGGTGAATATGATTGTAATAAATGAGTGATTCGTCGACTATGATCATATGCATTAGTTTCTCGTAATTTTTACTAAAAAAACCAATTTGGTTACCGGAAGACGCATCATAAATTTTGAAGAAGAATTTGGTCGGACTTCCTGGTGCAATTGGCTCCGGATATTTCAGATCAACCGTAAACCTTTTGGTTTTATCACCCTGCATTCCCGGCATATTTTTTAAATAGTCGGGTTGAATGTTAGTTCCGGCATTTAACTGGGCGATAGCTTTTTTGTGCACGTCATGAACAGTTAGGCTTTGGGTTATACCAGAAGGCAATAAGTTTAATGAGTATATTGAAAATAAAACTGCTACAACCGCCATCAAATTAATTCCGATTTTGGGATAATGATTAAATTTACTCTCGAGAAATTGGTCCAATCGGATTGCTTCCAGGATTAAAAGTATTGCCAAAGCAGTCCCGAAAACCTGAGGTATTAATCCCGATAAGTCAGTGAAAGCTGAGCCTAACATTAAAGCATGGATGGCAGTTAAAAAGAGTGCAACATAGGCCAACCAGCCTAGGACTCTGCGGTTCTTGAGGCTAATTTTAGCGGTTACAAAATCGAATGATGACAGCGACAAAAAAATTAAGAATAAAAAAGCAATTGTGCTCAGGGTAATGGCCACCAGATATTTGGCATTAAGGAAAGGTAAACTTGGGAATCCGCCCAACTCACCAAAAAAGGCAAAATAGGCATGGATAAGTGCAAACATCATGGCCGAGACACCGAGCGCCCGGACTGCCTTAAGATAAGTATCTTTAAAGGGTAACGACGGAAATATTTTAGATAGGGGAGTGGCAAGTATTGCCAAATAAAGGTAAATTACGGCGGTTAAAGCATAAGTCTGGGTAAAGTTGGCTGTTTGCTGCAAATCACTTGGAAATGACGCCTTCGTCCAAAAATAAATTGTGCCGGCAATTAAAACTGAAATCACTAAGACATAGAAGCGGATATTTTTAAGAAGATAATTCATCAAGCTATTCTAAAACTATTGCGATTACAGGGCAAATTAGGGATAATTTGTTTTCTATGTGTTACCCTCGCAGAGGGCAACACATGAGCTATAATCGCGACTGAAAGGAGCAATTTATGTGTTACCTTCGAAGAAGGCAGCACTAGTTTTCGAAGAAAAATATGTGCTATAACTGTGGATGTCATATTCCTGATGATGACATGGGTCATCCGGATAATATAACTACTGACACTTTTAAAGCTTTAGGCAAAAAAGTGGGCAAAAAGGAACCTGAAACCAGGCAGTGGGTTTTTGATTATTTAGAAGCCCAAAATAACGATCCCGAAGCTTCTAAAAATTCTGATATCGAAGAAATGTTTATTAAGGCCTCAAAAGCTTGGGGACAAGGAGTAAAGGAAGCTAAAAAACAGACCTTTAACATGCTAAAGAGTGAGATGTAATTTGGAGCTAAGTGTAATTTCTAATTGACCTAATTGCTCTACTAATAAAATCCCAATTCCTAAATTATTTAACTTTCTTGTAAATGGTATTGAATATTAAATTAAGTTCTTTTGCTTCTTGCCATAAAAGTTTAGCTTCTTCTCTAAGTTCTGGAACAGCGATTACAATCATTCTAATAAAGGCTTGCATTCTCTAGATTCTTTTTTGCAGATTCCAATTTTATGTTTAAAATCTAATTTACTTTCTGCATCATCTGCTTCAGAGTAATTAGCTCCAACACTAGTTCCACACTTTACAAGCTGATTAATCAAAGGGTCTGTAATAGGACCTCTTGGGATTTTTTTGCAAAATCTGATTATATCCTCACCAAACTTAGCTGTTCTTTCAGCTAAACCATACTTCTTTAGATCTTGAGTCATTTTTTTAGATCAATTGGAAATTAGGTTAATGAGAAATTTCTATGTGCCTTCTTGCCAGGAGTCGAGGTATTTTTTCTGGGCCGGGGTTAAGACATCTATGCCTATCTTTAGTGAATCCAGCTTTAACTTAGCGATATTTTGATCCATATCTTCGGGAATTGTATAAACCTTCACTTCCAGTTTATCGCGGTTTTTTACAAAAAATTCGGCAGCTAAGGCCTGATTGGCAAAACTCATATCCATAACCGATGCCGGGTGGCCCTCGGCAGCGGCCAAATTAATCAGCCTGCCTTCACCTAAAACATAAATTTTCTTATTTCCTAAAATTACCTCTTCTAAATTATTGCGTAAAACTCTAACCGATTTGCCGGCTTTAATTAGTCCGGCGTAATCAAGTTCGACGTTAAAATGTCCGGTGTTGGAAATTATTGCCCCGTCTTTTAATAATTTAAAATGTTTTAAAATTAAGACGTCTTTATTGCCGGTGGCCGTACAAATTATGTCAGCGATTTTACAAGCTTGATCCATCGGCATAACCTCAAACCCTTCCATAACCGCCTCAAGTGCTTTGACCGGATTTATTTCCGTAACAATAACTTGTGCTCCCAGCCCCCGGGCGCGGGAGGCCAAGCCTCTTCCGCACCAGCCAAATCCGGCGACCACAAATTTTTTGCCGGCCAGTAAAACATTAGTTGCCCTGATAATCCCGTCAATAGTGGATTGACCTGTTCCGTAACGGTTATCAAACATGTGTTTTGTATCGGAATCGTTGACAGCCATAACCGGAATTTTAAGCGCGCCTTCTTTTAGCATCGCCTTAAGCCTGATAACGCCGGTTGTGGTTTCTTCGGCTGAACCGATTACCTCTTTGAGCTGGGATTTTCTTTCCGTATGCAGAAGTGTCACAAGGTCGGCTCCGTCATCTGTCGTGATATGGGGATGAAAATCCAATACATCATTTAAATGCCGGTAATAACTTTTCCGGTCTTCGCCCCGGATAGCAAAAGTAGGGATACCGTAGTCGGCTACCAAAGAAGCGGCCACATCGTCCTGGGTTGAGAGGGGATTTGAGGCGCAAAGCGAAACGTCAGCGCCGCCTTCTTTTAAAGTAATCATCAAGTTAGCGGTTTCGGCGGTAACGTGGAGGCAGGCGGCAAGTTTAATACCCTTTAAAGGTTTTTCCTTAGCAAACCTCTTTTTAATCAGGCGCAGAACATCCATTTGCGACTCCGCCCATTCAATTCTTTTTTTGCCATCCGCAGCCAGTTTTAAATTTTTAACGTCAGATTTTATCATCGAGTTCCTCTATAAAGTTATCGTCGTACCGTTTTCTGAAATCATCCCTTGAAAACTTATGATTGCTTGTACCATATTTTTCTATGGCGTAGCAAGCGGCAACTGAGCCCATCTGGCCGCAGGTTTTTAAATCAAGTTCATTCAAATAACCGGTTAAGAAGCCGGCCCGGTATCCGTCTCCCGCTCCTGTCGGATCCAAAGCCTGATCGGGTTTCAAGGCTGCGACGGTATACTCCTGGTTCTTTGTTTGGATAATTGAACCCTTTTCTCCCAGAGTAGTGATTAAGACTTTAACTTCATTAAGCAGGTCAAGTTCGGTTAAAAACAGCCTTTTTTTGATAATACCCATCTCGTAATCGTTACCGATTAAAATCTGAGCTCCTTTTATGCCCAGACGCAGCTGGGCGTCGGATAACCGGGGCAGTTGCATCCCCGGGTCAAACAGGTAGGGAAGCTGCATTTGCTGGCATTCGGTGGCAAATTTTGTCATGGCTTCCGGGACATCGGGCGTGATTACCACAAAATCTGCCGGAATTTTTAAATTTCCCAAACTTAAATCTGGATTTGCTTTCATGGCACCGGGGTAAAAGGCGCTGATCTGGTTATCCGACCGGTCAGTCATTATGATGGCTGTGGCTGTTGATTCACCGCTGATAATATTGATGTTATCAATATTGATCCTATTTTCAGTCAGGAACTTTGCATACCCGGAAAAATCATCCCCGGCATTGCTCAAAATTGCTGTTTTCATCCCCAAAAGCGATAAGGTATAGGCAATATTGGCTGAATTTCCGCCCCGTTCTTTTTTTAAAGAGTCAACCAAAAAGGAGATATTAAGGACATGGAGCTTGCTGGGGTCAATATGGTCGGCAAAAACACCGGGAAAATCCATAATAAAATCAAAAGCTAATGATCCGGTAACGACAATATTTTTATCCATAATTCCTGACATTCGCCAGAGATCCTTCGCAAGCCTCAGGATGACTCTTTGAGTCACTTAACAGTTACACTTTTAGCTATATTGCGCGGTTTGTCAATAGGTTTGCCCCTCTTTAAAGTTAAATAATACGTCAATAGCTGTAAAGGCATCACTGCCAGAATCGCAGTTAATTCACCGGCTGAGGGAATTTTAATGAAGTGATTAAATTCGGAGTGATTGACCGGAGAGACTCCGATGATTGTGCCGCCCCTGGTTTTAATTTGCTCAACGGCATTTAACACATCGTTTCTTTTTTCATCTTCCGGAACCAGGGCTATGGCATGAACGCCTTCCTGGATCATTGCTATCACATAGTGTTTTAAATCGCCGGAAGGTAAGGCGTGGGCGTGGACGTTAGCGACCTCGATTAACTTAATCATTCCTTCGCGGGCTATCTGGTAGTACTCGGATTTGCCAAATAAGTACAGGTCCTCAAGATCAACTAATTCCTCCGCCAGCTCCTGAATATGTTTCAACTCGCTACTTTTAAGCCAGCTGTCCAGTTTTTCGGCCGCATCGAGGGCAGTTTTTTTTGCTTCCTCCAGTGTACCGTTTAAAAAATGAGCCAAAAGATAAAACCAAATAGCCTGGGAAGTAAAAATTTTTGTCGAGGCAACTGCTATTTCCGGTCCGGCGCTAGCCATAAAGGGGAACAGACTGTTCCGGCTGATTGTCGATCCTGGCATATTTACGAAGCTGGCAATACTGACCTTTTTTTGCCTGACTATCTCCAGAGCCTCAAGCACATCGGCTGTTTCACCGGACTGGGAGGGAACGATAACCAAGTCGTCTGCTTTAAATAAATCATAATACTCCTGGGATTCGGCGCCGATTAATGAAATAGCATTAATCTTGGCAATCTTTCTCAGATAAAAAGCTCCCAGCGCCGCGGCAACTCCGGCAGTGCCCGAGCCGATTGTGTAAACGGTTGTTGAGGGCTTAATTTGCTTTCTTAGTTTTTCCAGCATTTCTTCATCCAATAACCGGACGGCTTTTTTTATTGTTTCGGGCTGTTCCATTATTTCTTTAAGCATAAAATGATCGTAGCCGCCCTTACTGATTTCTCCGCCTGAAATTTCCAGCTTTTGCCAGGCCAGTGATAATTCTTCTCCGGTCTTTACATCGTATAACGCTGGTGCT
Organism: Patescibacteria group bacterium; assembly: GCA_035289525.1. Taxonomy (GTDB): domain Bacteria; phylum Patescibacteriota; class Microgenomatia; order Daviesbacterales; family UBA10151; genus JACPKO01. Next base: position 8,512 of record DATDWU010000062.1, read on the forward strand.
TCTTTAATTTCTATTAACTGAAAGTTCTCAATAACTATTATTTGGCTTGCCGTATCGGAAAAAGACAATGCATCTGAACTTAAAAAGTACTCATGAGAATCATTTGTACCCAATACCAGAGGTGAGCCGTTTTTTACGGCATAAATAGTTCCGGATTTATCTAATATTATGATTGTATTTCTGCCTTCAAGTCTTTTAAAAGCTTCCCGGATTGCCTCTTTTAAGTCTAAATTATGGGCTTTTCCGGTTTCTTCAATAAGCCGGACAATTACCTCGGTGTCGGTATCACTTATAAATTTATAGCCTTTTTCTTTTAATTCATTTTTTATTTCAAGAAAGTTTTCAAAAATACCGTTTTGGGCTAAAACAAATGAATTATCGGTAGAAGAATGCGGGTGGGCGTTGGTCCGGTTTACGCCGCCGTGTGTTGCCCAGCGGGTATGGCCGATGGCAATGTGAATTCCTTTTTCCTGGCCAAACAGGTTTAAAGCCGAGCCGATTGACCCGACATTCTTAACGGTTTTGATGGAGTCATCTTTGACGGTTGAGATTCCCCAGGAGTCATAACCGCGGTACTCAAGTCTGGTTAACCCCTCAAGAACTACTTTAAATGCTTCTTTGTTGCCTTTGTAGCCAAATATTCCGCACATAAACTCAGAAAAGATTGACAGATTCAAGGCTATAAGTCAACCCCGAACCGAAAGCATTGGGGTCAAGCTACCGTCTTCGCTTTTTCTTGGAAGTTGTTTTTGCGTTGGCTAATTTGTAAGTGGCATAAAGCGCAGGGAGTGCCGGAAAACCGGCGATGATTGAAACCAACCCTGAGGTAGGTAAAGATATCCCGGCACCGATAATTTCCTGCAGGAAAGTAATGAATTCAAAAAGCAAAAACAGACCGATAAGTCCGATGTTAATTTTGAAAAGCCACCCGAGAACTATCTTTGAAAATACCGGTTTTTGGTAAGCATAAGAAAAAACCGCTATATTCAGGCCTACGCTCAGAATTAGGGACAGAAGTCCGAATAAATTCGACAGATTGTATTGGAAAGAAACTACAGAAAGAAGATTGATAGCGCCAAAAATCCAGACATATATTTTCCAGAGCATAATTTAATTATTGATGGAGAAATTAGCAGTGTCAACTAAGATTTTGTTCCGCTGACCGTATACTACGTCCCATACCTGCAAAAAGCAGCCAGGTGCCTATACCGGCACCAATCCCGATTAGGGGGCTGTAATTCAATCCGGCTGCAATTCCTATAGCTATCGGAAAACCAACGGGGATAACTTGTTCAGCTGTAAATCTCCCGAGGCGTTGATGCAGCAACCGGGTGAATGTAACCGGTTCCAGCAGAAATTCTCCAACTGCCCGGCCGTATTCGCTTAAACCAGGTCTCTTGTCAGGCTTCGAATCCATGAGATTACTCTATACCAATAATTTTGTAAAATCAACTTTTGCTAATTTGCTTATTTTTTTAGATAATACAAGAAATGGCAAAGTATATTATAGAAGGCGGAGTGCGCCTTAAAGGACAAGTGAAAATTTCCGGCAACAAAAATTCGGTCCTTCCCTGTCTGGCTGCCTGTCTTTTGACCGAAGATGAAGTTACTTTAACTAATTGCCCGCAAATAGCCGATGTCAGGGTGTTTTTGGAGATACTGAAAAACATCGGTGCCGAAGTTACCGAAGGACTGGACGGGGAAATTAAAATAAAGGCCAAGAATATTTCAGCCGAAAGCCTGCCCAAGGACTTGATGATCCGTCTGCGGGCTTCGATCTTACTGGTTGGTCCACTCCTGGCAAGGCTGGGAAGAATTGAATTTAGTCACCCCGGCGGAGATATTATCGGCAAACGGAGCATCGAAACTCATCTGAAAGGATTCCGGAGTTTAGGCTATGAATTTGAAAGGGAAGATAAAAAGTATTTAGGCAAGAAAACCCGCAGCATCAGCACCGACACCGAAATCTTCTTAGACGAGCCGTCGGTAACGGCAACCGAAAAC